>CAZUHQ010000007.1:0-31655 GCA_964620605.1 uncultured Thalassotalea sp. | reverse complement strand
ACCACCGCTACTGCATTGAGCGCGCCGCGGTGTATGCCACCCATGTCTTTACCGTTAATATTACCGACGAAAAGGAGTTATCCGGCCTGCCGGATTCTGCAAAAGAAGCCGCGGCGCAATTAGCCAAAAGCCAAGACAAGCAAGGCTGGTTATTTACTTTAGATATTCCAAGCTATTTACCTGTAATGATGTATTGTGACAATCGCGAATTAAGGGAACAGCTGTATCGCGCCTATGTCACCCGGGCTTCTGAACTAGGTCCCAATGGCGGCGAATTTGACAATAGCGCGGTAATGAATGAAATTCTCGCATTACGCCATGAGCTCGCGCAGCTATTAGGCTTTGATAATTTTGCCGAAAAATCATTAGCCACCAAAATGGCCGATTCACCACAACAAGTGCTGGAATTTCTGGAACAGCTAGCCGACAAATCTAAAGCGCAAGGGCAGAGCGATCTCGCCGAAGTAACACAATTTGCCAAGCAAGAATTTAATTGCCCGGCGTTAGAGCCCTGGGATCTGCCCTATTACAGTGAAAAATTAAAACAAAGCCGCTACGCGATTTCCGACGAAGCACTTAGACCATATTTTCCGGAACACAAAGTAGTCGCCGGCCTGTTTGAAGTCGTTCACCGATTATTCGCTATTAACATTCAAGAAAAGCAGGGCGTCGATAGCTGGCATCAAGATGTCAGATTCTTTGAAGTATTTGACGCCCAAGGCGAAAAACGCGGCAGTTTCTATCTCGATTTATACGCCAGAGCCAAAAAACGCGGTGGTGCCTGGATGGATGACTGTGTTGGCCGCCGTCAACTAGCTGACGGTGAAATTCAACTGCCGGTAGCTTATCTTACCTGCAACTTTAATGGCCCGGTTGGCGACAAACCGGCGCTGTTTACCCATGATGAAGTGGTCACCCTGTTCCATGAATTCGGCCATGGTATTCACCATATGTTAACGCAAATCAATGCCGGCGGTGTCTCAGGCATTGATGGTGTGCCTTGGGATGCGGTAGAACTACCGAGTCAATTCCTGGAAAACTGGTGCTGGCAGCCTGAAGCACTGGCGTTTATTTCCGGTCATTATCAAACCGGTGAGCCACTGCCACAAGCCATGTTAGATAAAATGCTGGCAGCAAAGAATTTTCAATCGGCGATGCAAATGCTACGTCAATTAGAATTTTCACTGTTTGATTTTAAAATGCATGCTAACTATCAACCACAACAGGATAACAGCCAGTACATTCAAACGATTTTAGATCAAGTCAGAGCCGACTATGCGGTAGTAAAAGCCGCAGATTTCAACCGCTTCCAGCACAGCTTTGGTCATATTTTTGGTGGTGGTTACGCCGCAGGTTATTACAGTTATAAATGGGCGGAAGTATTATCGGCGGATGCCTTTTCCCGCTTTGAAGAACAAGGCATTTTTAATCCTGAAGTCGGTGCTGATTTCCTACATCATGTTTTGGAAAAAGGAGGATCAGAAGAACCAAGCGAGTTATTCCAAGCATTTCGTGGACGAGCACCACAAATAGATGCCCTGCTAAGACACAGTGGCATTAACAGCTAAATTTATGTTCTTCATCAAAGAAAGCCTATGTAATCCATAGGCTTTCAAGCTTATTACCAAAAAATAATTTTACATTTGTTGTATAATCCAAATAACGATAATATTTTCATCACCCTGATCGAGAGCTATTTTTGGAAGAATATACGGTTGCGCTTTCCTATTTTTCTGCGCTCACTATCGTCTGTATAGTGCTTTATGCATTTACCTATTTATTGCCTAAGCCGGATAATCATAATAAGGCGCGATCGACTTATTTTTTCCGCCTGCTATTACTGTTTAGCATAGCGGCATTCGAAGCCTTATTGCTGCGTTACGAAAACTTCCCGATTATTTCGATGATCATGGATAACTTCTTTATCCTGCTGATCGCCTATTGTTTAATGTTTGCCATCTACACCCGCTACGATCACAGCATTGACTATCGGCATTATTTGATGTGCGCAGCACATTTACTGTTTTTTGTCCTGCTGCTCTACCTGCTGCACAATCAACAAGGCAACGAGTTATTCAGGGCGATAGCCGTGATTACTAATGTCTGCATTCCGTATTTTTTCACCATTAAAAAAAGCCATCAACAGTTTAAAATGCACCGTATTGGCGACCGCATTTTATACAGCTCCTTGATCATTATTTTTTTGGTATTTGTTGCCTATCTTTCGCTCTACACATTTTTCTACAATCACCACATGCAGGTACCGATCGCCCTTTATTTTGTTACCTTGATCTGCTGCATCTGCGTATTATTTTTCGGTTTTGCCCTCAGCATTATCTACTCTTTGGTCGGCAAGCTACGCAAAGAGCTGATCACTGACCGCTTAACCGGCACCAAAAACCGCAACTATTTAAACGATATTTCCGAGCAAATGATCTCACTCGCCAAGCGCAATAATAGCCCGCTATCCCTGCTGTTATGCGATATCGATCATTTTAAAAAAATCAATGACTCTTATGGCCATGCCGCCGGTGATAAAGTATTAGTAGCGTTTTCTTCGCTAATTAAACAGTCCCTGAGGGCCGAAGATGTCTTTATCCGCATTGGTGGTGAAGAATTTATCATTTTATTGCCGCAAATCGGTTTATCCCATGCACTGCAAACCGCCGAACGAATACGAGAACTTATTAATCAGCAAACAATCGATATTGAGCTTGAACAAATTAATATTTCCGCAAGTTTCGGTGTCACCCAAGTGAACGTTAATATCAATATCGACAGCAACATCAACAATGCGGATATCGCTCTGTATGAAGCGAAACGCAGTGGCCGTAACAAAGTCGTCCCCTACACCCATTGATAAATCACTTGAACCCAGATGGCACCTATTTATAATCGCTTAACCCACAACTCTCATTAGGTCTTATATGGAGTCTTTTAATACAATTTACCAACGAGCTTGCGAGCGTAAAGGTGGTGAGCAGGCGTTAACACAATTATTAGCTCAGCCTAGTGACAACCAAGTAGCAGCTAGCTTAACTGACGACAGGGTCTTATCCGCGTTTACCAAAAAAATCTTTCAGTCGGGTTTTGTCTGGCGAGTGGTCGAGCAGAAATGGCCGGATTTCGAAACGATTTTCTTTAATTTTGATATCGAAAAAATCCTGATGATGCCGGATGAAATGTTAGAGCTTAAGGCGAGCGATCCAAAAATCATCCGCAACTTCAACAAGGTAAAAACCATTAAAGCGAATGCCCAGATGATCTTTGAGCAGCAAAACGAACAGAGCTTCGCCCACTTTATCGCCAACTGGCCAAGTGATGATATTATCGGGCTTTGGGCATTTTTGAAAAAGTACGGCCAACGCCTCGGCGGCAATACTGGCCCTTATGCGTTACGAGTATTGGGAGTTGATACTTTTATTATCAGCCGCGATGTCGAAGCTTATTTCCGTGCCCACGATATAGTCACCGGTGGTATCCAAAGTAAAACCAGCCTTAACGCGATTCAGCAGCAATTTAACCAATGGCGAATGGAATCTGCTCTTTCTTTAAGCCAGCTCAGCCGTCTGGTTGCCTTTGCTACCGGCGACAATCACGTTCAAGCCAAATAATCATTAAAGACCTATTAACGCATGGAATTATTACCAGAAATCGCCATTGGCTATGTTGAACAAGCAGATAAAGCGCTAGCAAAATCCATTGCACAAAAATGGCAGTTTCACTATTTAGGTGATGTTGCCGCCAGTGCCAAAATTCCGAGCCTGAAATTCCTGCTGCAAGTCAATGTCCAGCAGCTTGAACTGCTCAAATGCGACGAACCTAAACTCGGTGCCATCAAGGTAGATTTTGTTGAAGGCGCAGTCGCCCACCGACGCAAATTCGGCGGCGGCCGCGGTCAGGATATTGCCAAAGCGATCGGCTTAAAGCACGGTTTCACTCCGTATGTCTTAGATGCCACCGCGGGTCTTGGCCGCGACGCCTTTGTCCTGGCATCATTAGGCTGCCGGGTTTCGTTAATGGAACGCATGCCAGTTGTAGCTGCGCTTTTGGAAAATGGCCTGACGCGCGCCCAACTTAACAGTGAAACCCAAACCATCGCCGATCGTATGAAATTGGTTTATTCTTCATCTATCGAGAATATGTCAATGGTGAATGCCCCGGATGTTATCTATCTCGACCCCATGTACCCGCACCGGGAAAAATCGGCAGCGGTAAAAAAAGAAATGCGGGTGTTTCAGTCGTTAGTCGGCGAAGATCTCGATGCCGATAGCTTGCTGGCACCGGCACGCGCCCTGGCAAAATATCGCGTAGTAGTTAAACGGCCGTCTTATGCGCCACCACTTGACAACATTAAGCCGTCCACCAGCATTAAGATGAAAAAGAACCGCTTTGATGTTTACGTCAACCAGGCGATTCCGAAGAGTTAATCACGGATAACAATACGTGTGAATGAACCTTAACTCAAACTATCAGATTGATGCGTTTACTAGGCTCCGCGAATTTATAAACTCATTTAAAACATTGTATTTGTATTTTTAGACTAACCGTTTCCTTCATTCTATTTTGTCTTATTGTGTTCTTGATAGCTGTTGCCAGGTAAGCAAGCAAGACGCTGCAAGTCCTTCCATGGAAACTCAGCACCATTATCCATGCTGGTGATGCTTGCTTTTATTACCATGGCAACACCTTTATTTATCATTGTGCTAGATTAATAATCACAATTACCAAGGAACATAGCCTTTGTCGTTATAAAGCACTACTACTCTACCCTGATAAAAAAGTATTCGCTGGTTATCCATCCGATAAGCTGAACATCTGGTCGTATTTATTAGTAACAAATCATGTTTCTTTCACAATATTGTCATATAGGGCATTTAATATTGGTCTTTAGTACAAATATCTTTGTGCGTCAGATGTTTTTACCTTTCCTGTCATAAATTTGTCATATCACGGTAACCTTAGTGTCATAAATATTAACGACAATTCGCTGCAACTAATTTTCACTATTTAAGGTTTGTCGTGCGCGTATCCAGTTTTTCCCGAGGTTCAGTGGTCGCTATTTGCACCTTTGCGGTAATTTTTGTCGCTACCATGTATCAAGTAGCAGACTCACTAACACAAAGTCGCGCCAAATATTCAGAATATCAAACCCTGAAAACCTTAATTACCGTTAAATTCAATCGTACTATTTCCCGCTACCTGCAAACCGGCGATGCCAGCTTACTAACCGAGGCAGAAACTCAGCTCGAGAATATAGTTGCCCACAGCAAAGCGTTGAACATCCCGGCGATTTCTAACGAAATGTCTCAGCAAGCACAGCAATTAACACAAGATATCAATACCAAGTATCGCGCCATGGGCAAACTCAGCGGCAACCCGCTGGCATTATTGCGTAACGGCGAACGAGCGATGGCGGCGATTAACCACCAACTGACGGAATATGCCGGGCAAAGCAGCGCATTAACTGCCGAGCAGAAACTGAGTTATCTGGAGTTATCCGGCAACATTGCCCGCTCACTCGCCGAGTTAGTTAATATTCGGGAAAGCATTTTTGTCAATCACAGCAATAGCGATCAGGCATTGTCGTTAACACTCAATGAATTAGCCATGTTAGCAGAACAACTGCAAAATTTTCCGTCGCTGGAAATCTATGCCGAAGGCGATGCCGAAGGCGATGCCGAAGGCGATGACGAAGACGACTTTTTTGATGATGAGGACGACAAGGAAGAATTAAGCAGTGAAGCAGTTAGCGAAATCAGCTCATTGATCCGCCGTTATCAGGGTGAGCTTGATTCCACCCAGAAACTGCAAAAACAGCAACAACAAGGACTGGCTCTGCTTGCCGCGCAAGTGAGCAAAATTGAAGATATTATCCTAGGTGGCGAAGCGGCAATTACCGCGGAACAAGAACAAGTCAATCAACAACTGACGATGATAGTCATCGGCCTGCTGGCATTTTTAATTACTTTCCTGGCTGCCAACTATTGGTTAATGCGCACTGTGGTGCTGAATCCGCTACGTAAATTACGCGACAGTTTCGTTATGCTAGTCAATGAAGGGCGTGTCGATAACATTACTGGAATACCGGCAAAAACGGAATTAGGGGAAATTTCCCAAAGTTTTAACCAAATGGTTTCTCAGCTGGCTGACGAAGATAAGCAAAAAGCCACTCAGCTCGGTTTGGTATCGACCGCAATGCAAACCATGGAAGATCAGGCGAGAAATATTCTAAACTCTTCATCCAGCACCAGCGAGCACCTGCAAATTGTCGGTACTATTATGCAGGCGTTATCAAGCGTCACTGACGAAGTAAATACCTTGTCACATCAAGTGGTTGAAAATGCCCAATCAACCCAGCAGGCAATGAATGACAGCCAGGAGAAAGTCACCGAGGTACTGAGCGCAAGTGAGCAAACCAACCAAGCCGCCAGTGCGGGTAAGGAAGCAATTTTACTGTTATCGCAATCGGTAGAAAGCGTTGGTTCAATCGTTGATGTTATCAGTTCAATTGCCGATCAAACCAACTTACTGGCACTAAATGCGGCGATTGAAGCGGCGCGCGCTGGTGAACACGGTCGCGGATTTTCCGTGGTTGCCGATGAAGTACGCCAACTGGCAGGTAAAACACAAGAATCACTAAATCAGGTCAGCGAGCGTCTTGAGCAACTGAATCAAGCAAGTCATAGTCTGGAAGAAAATATTTTCGGCATCGAAAAGGCCTCAGATCAGCAAAAACAAATTGCCGAACTGTTAAAAGACAATGCCGCCAATGTTGTGCAACAGGCGATAACATCGGCAACCGTGGCAGAACAAACTCTAAAGCAAGTCAATCAGCAGCGCCACCATTTTGCCGAATTTGAGCAGGCAATGGAAAGCGTTAGTGTTGAAGTCACCCAATCCAGCCAACTGGCCGACAACATCTCAAAAGATGTCTCCGCTCAGGTTAAAGACATTAGTCAGACGTTAAAACTAGTTGTTGGCTAACCACTCTCTGCCTACATCAAATGAAATTAATAGCGAACTTAGTGCGCTCTTGCGATATATCCTCTAAAATTAATCTCATAACAGCATGCTCTAATTTTAGAGGATATTTGCATGGCAAAATCTTTATGTAAATGGAAGAAGAAGGATATTGAAAAGCAATTACATGAGCTTGCTCATATTGTCGACAAGCCTAGATTCCTATGTAAAGATTGCGCCCGCTCAGCCCACGATAAGGGCTTTCTTTGTAAACCGATAAAATTACCCCTGTCACATCCAAAATAAGGTTATTTATGATCAGCGAAAACACTAAGATGCCATCTGGCGAACTACAGCAACTTAAAGACGGTAATATGATTACTCACAACACAGATGAATTGTTTGCCAATAAGAAAGTCGTGCTATTCGCCGTTCCTGGCGCATTCACCCCAACCTGTTCTGCTGCCCATTTACCCGGCTATGTAGTCTCCGCCGACGAATTGAAAGCCAAAGGCGTCGATATCATCATTTGTTTATCGGTTAACGATGCCTTTGTCATGCACGCCTGGGGCGAAGCACAAAATGCTGACAACATTATGATGCTTGCCGACGGTGATGGCAGTTACACTAAAGCCCTTGGCCTGGAGATGGACACAGCCAGCTTTGGCGGCATACGTTCACAGCGTTATGCGATGGTCATTGATAACGGCGTAGTCACTAACCTGCACCTTGAAAAGCCTAAATCATTTGAAGTCAGTAAAGCGGAAGTAATTTTAGCTGCCCTGTAATACCAAACTGCATAAAGATTTGGTCAATTAGCGCTATTTATTAGCGCCAGCGTTGGCTTATCACTGCGATTTACTTTTTTTACTATAGGTATAAAATATACTGCTAGTTAATTGAGTGATAGAAGTTAATGAATATTCACCGTGGTTTTACCCTTATTGAGCTGATTGTCGTTATCGTAATACTCGGTATTTTAGCGGCAACAGCACTTCCTAAATTTGTTAATTTTCAAAAAGATGCACGAATAGCTAATGTAAATGGCTTAAAAGCGAGTATTGAAAGTTCATCGCAGTTAGTCCATGCCAAAGCGCTAGTAAAGCAAGTCACTGATCAGGCGTTAACTACCCTTGATATTGGCAATGAAAGTGTCGAGGTCATTTACGGTTATCCACGCGCGCGTTTCAGTACCACCTGGAGCAAATTACTGGAAGCCGACATAGGTGAAATACCTTATGATGATGCCGATAATCATGACTGGATGTGGCACAATGTTGCCAATGATGGACTATATTTTATGCCCAGAGGCTATACACACGAAAACAGAAGTTGTTGGGTAAAATATGCCCACCCAACCGCACTTAATAGCCAAGCACAAGTGGTCACTGAATTTAGTGGTTGCTGATCCTTACGCTTAAACTAGAGAATACAAACCATTAGCATTTATCATCCTATTGTTTTATAAGCACTTTTCGTTAGCTATCCTTGAAGCAACTTAGGAAAGCGCGTAAAATCTGTGGCTAAATTAGATAAAGAGGACAGCAGATGTTAAAACCAGAAATGGTTAAAGAACTTAACCAACAGATTAATCTAGAGTTTTACTCATCAAATCTCTATTTGCAAATGAGCGCCTGGTGCGAAGAGCAAGGGTTTGAAGGTGCTGCCGAGTTTATGCGCAAGCATGCATTAGAAGAAATGGATCATATGACGCGCCTGTTTACTTATGTCAGTGAAACCGGCGCATTACCAATTTTAGGTGCGATAGCAGCGCCGCCGCATCAATTTGATTCACTCGCCGATGTTTTTGAAAAAACTTACCAGCATGAGTGTCACATCACTGAACGCATCAATGCTTTAGCTCATCAGGCGTTTACCAACCAGGATTACTCCACTTTTAACTTCCTGCAATGGTACGTTGCCGAGCAGCACGAAGAAGAAACCCTGTTTAAAAGCGTATTGGATAAGATCAACCTGGTGGGTCATGACGGCCATGCGCTATTTTTCGTCGATAAAGATTTGGCAGAATTAGCGAAAAATGGTTCGAGCAGCATAATGACAGCGCCAGCTCAATAGTCAAAACACACAATAAAGGAGCTTCGGCTCCTTTTTTATGCTTAGCTTAACCACTATCAACATTTCCTAACCCTGTTTAACCGCAGCAGGTTTTAGTCGAGATAACACACTGGCGGGCGATTTTCGTTTTTTCCAATGTTTAAGGAGAAAACTCCAAACGCCGGAGAACACCATCAAGCTCCCGATCACACTAAATACCAGCAAAACAAAGGTATAACCCCAGGGCAAATCGTGCCCTGTGTGCAATGCTACTAATACAGTGTAGAGTTTTTGGCTAAAGCTCAGCTCGCCAAATGCCGACACTGCAACAATGCTTGAGTTAGCCAGATTTATCGTTACCGTACTGCGCGCCAGACCAAACCAGTCGTCCTGCGTCGAAAAGCGTAATTGGGCAAGCTTGGCCTGAACCTGTTGTTTATCCTTAGCTCGCTGCTGAGTAGTAAAACGTATTCTTACCAATTCTGCCTGTGGTGACAGCTGGCGCTCAGCCATCAATAGCCTTGACGACCAACTAGTGGCAACAGGTATGTTGACTTCAGTTGTCATCTCTTGAGGACTTGCATCTAACCACTGCTTTGCCACATCTCGATAGGTAATCGTTGCCCCAGTCAACGCCAGCAATAAAATACTTATCAGTGATACGACCCCGGCCGACATATGGCTGAGATAAAAATGCTTGCGTTTATTACCACGCGGCATCACATCTTTTACGCTAAACTTGCTGCGCCTCGGCCACCATAACCAGACACCGATGACACTAAGCAAAAGCGCAAGCAAGCTTACCCAGGCAACAAGCTTATTACCGCCAACGCCAGCAATTCCTTGTTTGCCCAATAATAAGTTGCGATGCAGCTGTAATACCGTCCGAAAGAATCCGTCGTTTTTGCGATTTTTATCATGCTTAACCAGCGTCACACCATCAGCTGCATAATGCCAGACTTGCTGACGCGTCGACAAACGATAAAACGGCACCTCTTTTGACGGCGTATAGAGCACACGACTATCGGGGTGTTTCGCCAGTAAAGCAGGAATCGCAGTAACTAACTGCTGCTTACTCGGTAAGCTCGCGACCTGCTCTGCACTTATCGCACGAGTGCCGTGCTTGATTAATTCGTCTAAGGCCGTGATGCCGCCGGTTGCGAAGGTCAGCAAAAAAATCAAGCCAAGCGGTACGCCCAACCAGCGATGCAATAAAGTAAATTGTTGTTTGATCCTAAACTTCATCTTAATACCTGATTAACCTTGCTGGCGCACCAGTTGTTCGAGCGAGCGAATATTCGCTAATAGTTCAGTGCGATTAGGGGTTAATTTAACTAACTTTCGAAGAAGTTTAAGTGCCTGTGAATATTCTTGCTGGTCAATTGCAATCTGTGCCTGCCCGGTCAAGGCTCGCTCTTTAAAGTCAGGCAACGCCTGCGCTCGTGCATAGTACATAGACGCCTTTGCTATTTGCTGCTGCTGATAATAAAGCGAGGCCAAATTAAGCAGTGCTTCGCCGTTGTTTGGATCCACCTTTAACACTGAATTAAGCTTGCGCTGTGCTAATTCAGTGTTATTGTTGTTAAGTGCCAGTTGCGCCCGTAACACAGAAAATTTCGCCTGCTCTATCGCAGATAAATCACCTTCAACCTTAGCAATAGCCGCTAATAACTCATTCAGTGTTGTCCATTGCTGCTGGGCAAATAACCACTGCGCTATTTGTTCAATGATGTGCAGATGTTGGCGCTTGTCAGCCACCAGTTGTACCAAGTGCTCATTCAATAAAGCTACCGCGCGACTTTGACTGCCATTTTGCAAGTGTAATTGTGCCATCATCATGACATTGTCGATAGGACTGGCTCCTAAAGTTAACGCGGTTTCTAAACTGCTGATCGCCCGTGCTTGGTTCCCCTGTTGCAAGGCAATTTGTCCGCGTTGTAACCAAAGGTCGGCATTGTTACTGTCATCGAGCAGCATCTCGTCTAACAAAGCCTGAGCTTGCTGCGATGCCTGGGTTTTGATCAATGCGTAAAGTAAGCCCTGTTGCCACTGCTTATTCTCTGGTGCCAAAAATAGTGCATGTTGATAACCGGCTACAGCACTGGCAACATAGCCGGTTTGCAAATTAACAAACGCTAGCTGGCCAAATACCTGATCGTCGGCAACCCCCAGTTGAATACTTTTAGTTAAATGCTCGCGCGCCTTGCGGTATTGCTTTTGCGCCATATACAACATACTTAAACTGCGATGCGCCAACGCCAAATCAGGCAGACTGTTCAGTGCCAATTGCAGCGCACGTTCTGCCGCACTAAATTCTTTTAAACTCAGCAATACCTGTCCTCTGAGTAATTGCAACGCGGCGCTGTCCTGTTCAATATCTCGCTTGGCAAAAGCGTCGATAATAGCAGTATGCGAATTTGCTGCTAACAATGGCTGTAATTGACGAGCAAAAGCACTTTCGTTGCTGTTAAGTTTCGCCTCTTTTTCAGTAGGCAGTTGATTCGCTAATAGAAACTCCCACTTTGGCGCTTGTAATCTTATCCCGATACTCGCCTGAGCTGCTGTTGATATCAGACTCAGACACAAAAGCGTTAGCACGGAAAAATTTGTTGTTGCTCTATTCATAACATTCTCTAACTTGTAAGTTCTAAGACCTGATCTCAATCGGCCAGATAAAGCGCGCCCGCACCACTTGGTCATTCTTTTTCGGCGCAGTAAATCGACTCTCCCGCACCAAACGCCTGATTTCGCCTGCCAGCTCGACATAGGGATTTTCGACTATGTTGATTAACGAAGCGCGCCCTTGCTCATCAATCAAAACTTCTACTTTGACTAACACGCGATGAATTCCTTGTCGGGTTAAGCTTTTGGGAAAATTGACTCTAAGTGCAGTCAGTAATGTCGGCACATCGTCTAAGTCATTAAGCGAAAAAGCATCCCAATTGACTTCCAGCGACTGCCACTGTTTATTCTCCAGGTTAATTTCAGCAAGCTCTGGCGCTTTGATCGCCAGTGTTATATCCGAATGACTAAGCTCGATAGCCACACCACTGCCCGGCACATCCAGCACTAATGCCGTATTGGTCACCTGCTGCTGGACAACCGGTGGTGTTGGTGGCGGAGGCGGTGGACTCGCCAGGGTGATTTCTCTAACCACAACTTGCTCCGGCAATACTTTCCCCGAAAACTCTTGTAGCCATAACAGCAAACCAACACTGGCCAACATAGATAAACTGATGGCAAACGACCAGATACGCTGACGCGACATGCTAAAATTAACTTGGCTACGGAAAAAGCGATTCATCATTGCTCTGTACTATTGTTTTGTATTAATGCTAGGTACTAATGCTCGGTATTAAGGTTGCAGCGCCGCTAAATTAACTGACTCAGCGCCCGCCAACTTAGTCTCGTCAATCACTTCCAGTAGTAATTGTGCAGGTACCGTTTTATCGGCCTGTATCACCACCGGTCGTGATTTATCGCGTTGTAATTGTTCTATGGTACCTCGAACGCCTGCGACCCCAATATTCACGCCATCATAAAACACCTGACCTTCCTCGGTAACCGCAATAAGTATTGCCGTCTGCTCGAGTCGCTGCGCCGAAATCGCTTGCGGCTTGTCGACCTTGACCCCCGTTTCTTTAACAAAAACCGTAGTAACGATAAAGAAGATCAGTAGAATAAACACCACATCCAATAATGGTGACATATCAATACCTTGAGTGGGTTGCTGCGCAAGCTGACGTTGTAATCTTGTCGGCATAATATCACCCTGCCTGACGCTGTAGTGCTTGTGAGCTCGCTTGCTCAGTGATGCTATCAGTCACCGTATTAAGCCTGGCTTTTGCATTTAACGAGGCAATATAAGTGTCTAATATCCAGGCAGGCACAGCACATACCAGGCCTAACTGTGTACTAAACAAGGCGATTGAAATACCATCACTCATCAGTTCACTGCTGGCACCAGCAGTAGCAATTCCGGCAAAACACTCTAGCAAGCCTAAAATGGTGCCAAGTAGTCCTAATAAGGGTAATACGCTGATCAGCGCGAAAGAAAACTGCTGGTTGTTTTGTTCATTTGCAGATGCAGACGACACCGCTGTTCCCGACGCTAACACATGGCGCGCCGCTAATAGTTGGGTTGATAAATGGTAATAACAAAAAAACGCCAATGCGATAATCAACCAACAAATCACACTGTCACTGAGTTGAGCTATCATGCGCGCGCCCTCTGTGCTGCCAGCGGCAATTCAGCAAACGATTCAGGCTCAGGCTCCGCCGCTGCACTCGTCGCTTGTTGGTTCGTGTCACTGTCGGTAAACTCTGCCAGTTCACATTTACTGACCAGAACGGCAAAGTTTTCCAACTCATGGTAATAATTTTTTGCGCTGCGAGATAATAAAGCATTAAGCAGCAAGGCAGGAATAGCGACCACCAATCCTAACTCTGTGGTTACCAGCGCCTGAGCTATACCTCCGGATACCACTTCAGGATCACCAGAACCAAAAATTGTCATCATCTTAAAAGTTTCTATCATTCCACTCACTGTACCCAGCAAGCCGAGCAGCGGGGACACCGCAGCGGTAATGGCAATTGCCCCTAGCCAACGTTCAAGTTGATGCTTGTCTTCCTGCAACTGCATAAACAGCAAGTCATCCCTTTGCTTGGCCGACGGCGTATTAATGGCAATGTCTAATAATCGTTGCTGTTTGCCTGCTGCAAGCTTGATATTTGATAGCCGCGGCGCTTCTAGATATGATGCTAGCGCATTAGGCGTAAAACGGAGAATTTTCGGCAAGCGCCAAAGCTGAATTGCTTTTGTCAGTGCGATCGTTAAGGCAAACAGCGCGAACAGGCAAATCGGCAACGTCCAAATTCCCCCTTTAGCGACATGTTCCAGCAAAGACTCACTGCCTTGTTGGCGCGCCACAACGCGTGACAAGGTTGGATCAAACACCAGCTCGCCTTTACCAAGTGTCACTAATGCCTCTATTCCCTGACTATCCGATGCAGACAATAAATAGTCATGTTGAAAATGCCCGTCGTCCGTTCGGCTGGCAAAGCCAGCTCGCTGTTCATTCGCCAGCCAGTACCAGCTAACCGGCCCCAAGGAGAGCACAGGTAAATGAACTAATTCACCGCTGGCTAGTACCACAGATTGCTCACGCCACGAAGGCTGCACTTGCTGAGTTAATTGCTCAGTAATTGCCACCAGCTTTTTCATTTGGTTCGCTAAACCGGCGTCACCAGTATTGGCTGAATCTGGCGCGTTATCGAGCACTGTCGACGTTTGGTGAAGTTTATTAAATCGCGTCACCAGGTTACGTTGAAAATCTTCCTGTTGTTGCCAGCTCGCTAACCTTTGTTCAAGCTGAGACAAACTTAAGGTTTTTTCATCCGCTAAACGTCGGGCCACTGCGGTTTGCTCGCGCAGCTTTCGTACCTGATTTTCTAAACTCAGGATATCGTTAGCATATTTTTGCCTTTGCTTTAATATTTGTTGCTCGGTTGCGGCAAGTTGCTGTTGGCTGGTCGCAATCTGTTTCACCAGCTGACGTTCAACACCTGATAAATTGCGCTCTGCGGCTAACGTATGCCCAGAAAAAATACATATCAGTAGCGTCACTAGCTGAGTAAACTTCGCCATCGCTTTCATCTTGGTTAATGCGCCATTCATAGCGAACCTTCCTGATCGGCGGCGGTAGCTAGCACCCCGGTAATTGGTAAACGGACAAAATCTGCTTGCTGTGTTTTTTCAAACATCGCAATCGCCCGACTGATCTCGTTGGCATCAATTTCTGGGTCAAGTTGCCATTGCCAGCCGCCTTCACCAACAAAGCCTCGTCCTGCTATCTGTTGATCAGCACTGACAAACCATGCAGTCGAAGCGCCAAGATAAAGCTGTTTAACATTAATGTCTTTCTCTGTGCCGGCATCACTTACTTTAATTGCTGACTGGTCAACGACAACACCTTGGTTAAATTCCAGTAATTTTGAGAGCTTAGCCAGCGCAAGTTGTAATTGTGCTGACCTATTGGTGCTGTCCACTATCGCCAGCTGTTCCTTTTGCCAACGGTTATAAAGTACTGGCGGCAATAGCGGTGCCAGATATTCAATTTTTGTTTGCAGCTGCTGTAAAAATACTTGGCTGTCTTGCTGTGACTGCTCGAGTTTATTTTGTTGCTCAAGTAAAGCTGTGCGGCGAGAATCAGTGGAGCTGTTATGCTGCTGATCTTTAGCTAACAGCTGTTGTAGCTGATTGCGCTCAGCGTTTAATATCGCCAGTCGCTGCTGCAAAATTGGCTGCTGCTGTTGCCAGTCGTTTTGCAATTGGCTTTTCTGGCGCTCAATGGTTAACCATTGCTGCGTTAGCTGATCAATCTGCTCAGGCTTGATATCAGGTGATGCATATAACAAGCAACTAAATAACGGCAATATAGCGGCGATAGCACTTACAGCTCTATGCTGAAGCTTCACTCGATTGAACACATATTGGCGATTCACCTAACAACCCTCATAACTAATACCACAGCAAGTCCTCATAACTTTCGCATTGTTAATTTTATCTGGCGCAAAAAATAACACACCAATAAATAAAACACAAATAACAATTATTTGCATTTAGATTATAAATGCTGCTAAGCTGCGCGCTCCCAATTAATCGCAATACCTCTCATTGCAAAAACAACAATTTTTAATTGATATTAACTAGGACAACATCATGTACAAGCATCAAGCAAATGCACTAGCAGGATTTAAACTTAGTGCTCTTGCCATTACGGTTTCCGCATCATTACAAATCACCACGGCACATGCAGAGCAAACCAAAGAACTCGCTGTCACTAAAGCAACAGCTCAAGACAAGTCTAGCTATAAAGTTGACCAGTCAACTTCTGCTAAATACAGCCAGCCGTTACTCAATACGGCAAAAACCATTACGGTAATTCCTGAGTCGGTAATGAAAGATCGTAATGTTGATAGTCTGCGTGATGCCTTGCGCAATGTCCCCGGTATTTCACTTGCCGCCGGTGAAGGTGGTGCGCCAACCGGCGACAGTATGTCGATCCGTGGTTTTAGTGCGCGTAACGATATCATGATAGATAACGTCCGAGACATTGCCGGCTATAGCCGTGATACCTATAACATTGAAGCGGTGGAAGTCGCTAAAGGGCCAGGCTCTGCAGTATACGGCCGAGGTTCAACCGGTGGTAGCATTAACTTACAAACCAAAACCGCTAAACTGGATGATTTTACCGATGTCAGCTTACGCCTTGGTAGCGAAAGTGATTATCGTGGACAAGTCGATACCAATATTAAACTCACCAATAGTGCAGCACTGCGCATTAATTTACTGACCGACGACGGCGATGTTGCTGGGCGCGATAAGGTTTATAACAGTAAAAATGCCGGCGCTGTTTCATTCGCCTCAGGGTTAGGCAGCAAAACAAGGGTTACAGTCAACGCCGATTACCAAAAACAAGATAATTTACCTGACTACGGTCTGCCCTGGGTACCTAACTATAGTAGTCGTGATGACCGTGACTTACACCAAAGCCTGAAAGACCAGGAAGGTTCTGCGCCGCCGGTAGATTACAGCAACTTTTACGGTAGCACTAAACGTGACTTTGAAGATATTAAAGCACAATCTATAACCGCAACCTTGGAGCACGATTTGAACAGTTCAACCACAGTGCGTGCTTTAATGCGTACAGGCTCTGTAAAACGCAAATCAATTGTTAATGCGCCGCGTTTTACCTATGAAACCATAGATGATGTCCGTGTTTATGGCCAGGACGGAAAAATTGGCCTTAACGGCGAGAAAACCCGGGATACCAAAGACTCACTAACAGTTGCACAACTTGACCTGCTTGGCAGCTACCAGCTTGGCGGCATTGAGCATGATATTGTTGCCGGTGTGGAATTTGCCCGTGAAAAATTTGAGCGCTGGATTTACGACGATAACAAAACCGATAATTTTGATACTGACCCGGTGTTGGTCGATTTATATCACCCGGATGTTGATGTCGCCTACACAGGTAACTATCAGCGCTTAGGCAAAGATGATGAAGCAACCGGTGACACGTCGGCGATTTACCTGTTCGATACCATGACGCTAAATTCACAATGGCTGGTCAATCTTGGCCTGCGCTATGATGTATTTGAAACTGAATACTTTTACGACCTAAGCGGTGACGACCCTTCGGTTAAAATATCAGCCGAAAATAAAGAACTTAGCTGGAATCTAGGATTAGTTTACAAGCCATCAAAAGACACCAGCATTTATTTTGGCGCCGGCAACTCGTTTAACCCAACGGCAGAAGATTTAACCGCATCGACTCGTGAGAACAGCAACCAAAACGACCTG
The DNA here is from genome assembly GCA_964620605.1 of uncultured Thalassotalea sp. Taxonomy (GTDB): domain Bacteria; phylum Pseudomonadota; class Gammaproteobacteria; order Enterobacterales; family Alteromonadaceae; genus Thalassotalea_E. The sequence goes on along the minus strand of CAZUHQ010000007.1, from coordinate 14,272 downwards.
GATCCTGAAGAAACCATCAGCTACGAGCTAGGTGCAAAATGGGCATTATTCGACGGTCGACTAAACACCAGCGCCGCCATTTTCCGCACTGAAAAAACCAATGCGTTAACTGACGATCCATATTTTTCTGCTGATAGCGATCAAAGCCGTTTTGATACGCTAAACGGTAAACAAAGAGTTGACGGCATTGAGCTAAGTGTCGCAGGCCAAATTAACGATCAATTGACGTTTACCGCAGGATATACTTTCCAAGACAGCGAAGTAGTAGATGCAGAAGGTGATGACGCCGTGCAAATCGGTCTGCCGTTAGCGCGCACACCAGAGCACAGTTTTAATCTATGGGGCCGCTATCAAATCAGCCAAGACCTGGCAGCTGGTTTAGGCGCACAATACGTTGATGAACGCTATAACAGCACAGATCCGGGCGGCCGTGAAAAAGCCGATGATTACCTAATATTCGACGTTATGGTGTCATATCAGATCAATAACCAATGGAACCTGCAATTAAACGGCGAAAACCTCAGTGACGAAGAATACCAAGAGCAATTAGGTGGTGGTCACTTTGTACCGGGTGACGGGCGACACTTTACTTTAAGTACAAGATACTCGTTTTAATACCTGACGAACCAGAATGGCCAGAATTTAATCTGGCCATCATTTCAATTGCTATATTGGAGCAAGATGCAATGCTATTAAAAATTCCCGCAGTGCTAAGCAAACAGCAAGTGGCACATGCCAAGGAGATAATGCTGGCCGCCGACTGGACTGATGGTAACGTGACCGCTGGTTATCAAAGCAGCCAAACCAAAAATAATCTCCAGTTACCCGAAGACTCAGCCGCCGCCAATCAGTTAGGCGATATGATACTGGCGGCACTTGCGCAAAATAATACCTTTATGTCGGCAGCGCTGCCGTTAAAAATATTTCCGCCGCTGTTTAATTGTTATCAAGGCGGCCAAAGCTTTGGTGTCCACGTAGATAACGCGATCAGACAAGTGCCTGGTACACCGGTTAAGGTACGCACCGATGTTTCTATGACCTTGTTTTTTTCCGAACCGGATGAATACGAAGGTGGCGAATTAGTTATTGAAGATACCTATGGCTCACAATCAGTCAAGCTTGCCGCAGGTGACATGGTGGTCTATCCATCCAGCAGTTTACACCGCGTGACTCCAGTTACCAGAGGCCGCCGCCTGGCATCATTTTTCTGGTTACAAAGCATGGTCAGCAGCGACGAAAAACGCGCTATTTTGTTTGATATGGACATGGCAATACAATCGTTACGCTCTCAAATCGCCGACTCTGCCGAAATCGTCCAGCTAACCGGGGTTTACCATAATTTAATCCGTCAATGGGCACAAACTTAATCCTTATTCAGGACGAGGCAAACCGATAACAAAAAGGCTTCATTTCGAAGCCCCTTTCAAATAGCAAGCTGCAAATTAACAGACTTCTGCACTGAGGAAATAACCTTGACCTCTAACCGACTTAATGGTTAAGCCACTCACTGCTGCGTTGAGCTTAGTTCTCAAATGTGAAATATGAGTGCTGATACTCGCCTGACAATCCCAATATGGCTGGGTAAACACTTGGCTGGCGATATTGTCGTGCGAAACTAGCTCTGGGCTGTGACTTAACAATAAGCGTAATAAGTTGTATTCCAAGCCAGTCAGAGGCACTTCCTCTTGCTTGACAAATAACTGGCGTGAATTAGTTAACAGTTTACAATTACCTGTGGCTAACATCTTAGTGTTGATATCGAGAGTTTCACTTATCATCATCGACTCACTGTCCCGCGCGTTGCTCAATCAAGCTTGCTTTAAAACCGCTTGCAGTATCAGACGCATTTTCTATCACCATAAACTGATCACGAGATGACTCGTCCAGTGGCAGCTCAAATGAGGTCAACACAATATTGCTGCTATTGTCTTTCGCGGTGACATAAACCTGATAAGTGTTATTGTTCAGGGTAATCGTTTCGTCAGATGTAAAGCCCAATGAGCGCTGATATAAAGCCGTGGAGATGGTTTCGTCAGCGCGAACAAAATAAACATTCACTAAACTAAAGTCTTCACTATCCACTAAATTCACCATGGTAATTTTATGGCTGTAAATACTTTCGCTGTCACTGTTTTCCAGCACTAAAGAATGGATCACCACTTCCTGCTGATCAACTATGCCGTCACCATTTTCATCGACATCGCCGTCGTTATCGTCATCGACATTTTCTACATCGGCATAAAACATCACGGTTTTATTGGAATTTTCAGTGAGCGACAATAAATGATTGTGCAACAAAGAAGTCTGTGAACCACTAACATCAACGTCAACACTATAATCACCGTTATCCACTAAAGACCAATCACTAAGCTGGCCATAAGCTAAGTCATCAATGGCCAGAGATTGTTCCAGGGCAGTAAAGGTCAACGAAATATTACCCTGATAATCCGGTAACAGCTGATGCTCGGCAATCGCGTTATAAACGTTAAACTGCGCTTCGGCATTAAAATCAATATAGGTGGTTTGTGATGAGCTGGATAACTTGTCCAGTATAAACGGCGACGCGCCTGCGCCGATATTTTCACGGATCACCATCAAATATTGCGACGCGTAGAAGTAGTCGATAGTTTTTGATTGAAACACCACTTCACTGCTACCGGCTTCGGTCAGATAAAAAACATAACTGCCCTGATCAAACTTTTGATTATCCGAAAGCTGCTGATAACCATAACTACCAACTAATACCGCCTCACTGAAGGTTTCATCCGACTTAGAAAGATAAATATCTGTCGTCATTTCAGGCGAATGCAGGTTCAACACACGAATATTAAAGCGCTCATAAGTGTCATCATCACTATCGTCAATTAAGGGGATATCATAAATATCAACATTTGGCGCATTAACGTCTTCATTTAGCACGATAAAATGCATCACATCTTCTTCAACCTCAAGCTCTCCTTGATAGATCAGCTCAAGCTCACTGCGCTCCGTGCTGTCGCCGTCTTGCCACGCCAGCTCATAAAAATAATGATCAGTCGACAGGCTATTGCGATTTAACGCCTCACCAAATTCAACACCACCAAAGGTGATCTCTACTTCGTCATCATCACTGGTATCGAGATCTTCATCGACGGTTAAATGAATCGCCGGAGCATTTTTTGCGGCATTGAAAAACTTGATATAGCCCTGCTTATCACTGCCACCACTGTCGGAACCACAAGCCATAAGCCCTGTTGCCAGCAGCACCATTAGCCCTAACAGCCTGGCTGATTGCACCTTATTACCGATATTTATTGTCATTGCTATCTACCTACTGTTTTATTATCTGATCTGGGCTCACCACTAGAGCCGCTGGAAGCAGTAGATAAAACAAAGGTAAATAAGTTCTGGTCTTTACATAACCTTTGCACTTCTTAAGATTTCTTTACTTTTGTTAGGCAAAATGGCGAATCGCAACTATAGCGACGCACGCCAGATCCTTTTATAATACCGGCAAACGCACAACTAGCAGGAACAAGTGTGCAGCAAACCGAAGTATTAATTATTGGCGCAGGTGCCGCTGGCCTGATGTGCGCTGCCACCGCAGGTTATCGTGGTAAGTCAGTCACAGTGGTAGATATGGGCAAAAAAGTCGGGCGAAAAATTTTAATTTCCGGCGGTGGTCGCTGTAATTTTACAAACGAAAACGCCAGCCCGGATAATTACCTTTGCAAAAACCCGCACTTTATCAAGTCCGCACTCAGTCGTTATAGCGCGCAGGACTTTATCGAACTGGTTGAGCGCCATGGCCTTGAATATCATCATAAAACCCTGGGACAATTATTTTGCGATCACAGCGCACAAGATCTGGTTGATATTTTGATGACCGAATGTGACTGGGCTGGCGTTAACATCGCGCTGCGCAGTGAACTATTAACGGTAGAAAAAAATGATAGCGGCTTTCTGGTCACTACCTCAGGCGATAATTACCAGTGCCAGTCATTAGTGATAGCTTCCGGCGGCTTAACCATGCCAAAGCTCGGGGCAACCCCAATCGGCTACAAAATTGCTCAGCAATTTGGCCTAAATGTCTTGCCAACTACAGCCGCACTCGTGCCTTTTACCCTGCACGACCATGACAAAGAACGCTTTGACGGCCTATCCGGCATTAGTATTCCAACCCTGGTGACCAGTGAAAACGGTACACAGTTTAAAGAAAACATCCTTTTTACCCACAGAGGTTTATCCGGGCCAGCGATTCTGCAAATATCTTCTTTCTGGCAAGCTGGTGAGGCAGTTACTATTAATTTATTACCAGAATGTTCAATTGAGGAAACGATCCAACAATGGCGTGAGCACCACCCGAAAAAATCGTTAAAGAATCAGCTCGCTACCTTACTACCAAAAAGCTTCGTTGAAGCCATGGTTAGCCAGCAGGAAATTATCGATAAAGCCATTAATCAGCTGACTAATGAAGACATTAAACAACTCAGCGATTATCTGCACAACTGGAAAATAAAACCCAATGGCACCGAAGGTTATCGCACCGCAGAAGTCACCTTAGGCGGCGTCGACACCGACGAGCTCAGTTCAAAAACTTTTGAAGCGAAAAAAGTCCCAAATTTATACTTTATTGGTGAAGTGATCGACGTCACCGGCTGGCTCGGCGGCTACAACTTCCAGGCATGCTGGGCCGAAGGTGTTGCCTGCGGCCAGGCGGTTTAAATGTTACCCTTGATACCCTAAAGGAAATAATCAGAGTGAGAACAAGATGACCAGGATAGCAACATGTGAGCTACCAGATAATGGACTAACAAAAACATATCTCGCCAAGGGGGCGCACACAGATTGTTATTACATCGACATTGCGGCAAAAGTCACGCTAGCACAATATCTTCAGGCTTTTTATAACACGCCTGTCTTTAGTGTAGAAAAAACACTATTAACAACATTTGCCAAAAAACACATCCGTAATAATGATATTAATGTGCTCGCTGACGGTAATTGCGACAGCTTCTCAATCTGGACGGTGGAGCAGAGAACTGACAACCAGATCTTACTGTGCGAGTTCACCCAAAGCACACGTTCCTGGCTTATGGTTGATTATTTAGGTACCGCTGAGCAACCCATTACCCGGCTTTATTTTGGCTCTGTTGTTGTTCCTAAAATAGTATCACCATCAGGAAAAAGCACGTTCGGTATCTTATTCTATGCATTTGCCGGTTTTCACAAGTTATACAGTCGGGCGCTGTTAAAATCAGCATTTAACGCACTTAGGAAAAATAACTCTTAATAATAGACAAAGCATGGGTATTATTCGGCGCTGAACAGCTACCAAGAATAGCGCTATTAAGGCAATTTGCTTACTGCGCTTGAACGTGCGCCTTTAAGTAATCAATCACTCTTTTATGACGCATTTTTACCGCTGATAATGTCATTTCACAAATATCGGCAATTTCCTGAAAGTCTAAGCCAGTGCGATACCTCAGTAGCATGATGTTGCGATCAACAAATAATAATTCACTGAGTAGTGATGATAATAACTGAGTAAAGTCACATTCGTTCACCTTAGGCGCTTCTAGAGTGTCAAGGTAATCACTATCATTGTCATAAAGCTCCCAGCGACGTTCTCTCATTTTATTTATGCATTCATTATGAGCGATTTTAAACAGCCAAACTTTAAACGAGACAATCCATTTAAAGCCTTTGAGGTTGTTCAAGGCTTTAATGATCGTTTCTTGCACAGCATCTTCAGCATCAGCCAAATTACCTAAAACTTTCGCACAATAGCTTTTAAGTCTGGGTAAATATGGGGTGATCAGCTGCTGAAAAAATTGTGTATTATACGGCAAGCTCTCTTGCACTAAGGCAACGAGCTGCCGTTCATTCAAGGCATTCAAATCAATCTGACCTGACTTACCCTTTCGTCACTTTATTGGCTAATAAAAAGGTATTAGGCACAGTCACAATCTGCTCTTGTTCTGCCATGACTTTACTAGCGACACTGCCGATTGACACTAAAGTACCTTTTACTTCTTGCACTGTGATGCTATCGCCTGCTTGATACATTTCTCTTAAATAAACACCGGCGACAATTTCCTGCGCCATTGACTTGGTTCCGATTCCTAACGAGATAGCCGCAGCTAAACCAACACTGGCGATAACGACTGAGATAATGGTATTAAGCAGTGAAACGTCGATATCCAACTGAGTAATCGACAGTGAAAAGGTGATCACTATGATGATGCCACGACAGACCTCAGCAACCGAACGGCCATAATCAACACCGGTATTCTTTGCCGCAATTTTAACGGCATTGAAAACAATCTGCGCTACAAAAAATCCGCATAACAAAACAGCTAATGCCGCCAATAATTTAGGTAAAAACAGAGCTAAGGTATCAATTAAGCCAGACAATATTGTTAGACCAACTATATCTAACGCCGCCAGCAAAAATATTAACATAACAAATATTGAAATAATTCGGGCGATCACTTCGCTACCGGTCACCTTAATATCCATTTTGCTCAGTAAAACATCCAGCCCTAACTTATCTAAAAATTGATTAAAACCAATTTTACTCAGTGTTTTGTTAAGAAAACGCTTAATCAGCGTAGCGACTAGCCAACCGACTAGCAGAAATACTATGGCAACAATCAGGTCAGGTAAAAACGTCATTACCTTGTGCCATATCGTCATGAGCCCGTTATAAGTTTTTTCCGTGATATTTTCCGCTGCCATTACTTGTTCCTACCTTGTGCCATGTTGTTTAATACGGGCTTCAAAATCTTGATAAATATGCTGACAAATACCACCCAAATTGAGGCCATGCCCAGCGCAAGTAAATCTTTGCTACCCTGTTGTACATTGACAGTCGTCGCTGCCCGTTTAAATAATTCGTCGTCTGGCGTGTTAAAGGCAACCTCTTCATCACTGGTCAGCCCCTCCGCCAAACTTTGTTCAATACTTTTCATTTCTTCCCCTGGCAATCACACCTGCTTAAACCAATAACGTTTCGTTTTGGTAAAAGTCACAAAAAATAATCAATTAATATAAATTTTGTCGGCGGATTGTACGTTAATTTTGAGCATTATTTCTATTACTAGTGCAGAAAACAACTATTTAATCAGCACTGATTACACAAGTTGTTTTCAATTTTTCTCTCAATTTTTTGCCAAACATCGACAAATAAATAAAAAAAATAATTTTTTTGTGACTTTTCAGTTTTTGCCCCGTTATAGCTGGCAGACATTAAGAAAAATTTATCTAATCTACACAAGGAATTATCATGAAAGCATTTAACATTTCCCTACTCGCAGCCCTTATCAGCGCTCCTTTAGCTGCACAAAATATCGATAAAACATGGGAAGTTGGCGTATTTGGCGATTACATAAAATCAAGCACCAACAAAGAAGGTTTAATTGACTGGCAACAAATTGAGGCTGGCAAATCGCTTGGCTTAGACTTACAAAAAATTATCAATGAACAATGGAATGTACGTTTAGAACTTGCCAGAACACGCTTTGACACCCAAAACGGGCACGACAAAGAATACGGCAACCGTTATGGTATTGATGCTATTTATCACATTAAAGACAGCAACGCTTATACGTTTGCCGGCGTTAAACGCTTCAATAATGTTAAAAGCTACAACGCTGTAAACCTTGGTGCAGGTTACACAGTAAGCATAAATGACAAGCTATCACTTTATAGTGAAGCTGCCGTTTATAGAGATGTAGATTACGGTTACACCGATCAGGGCATTAAACTTGGTTTGAAATACACCTTTGGTAAAACTCAACCAGCTCCCGTGATTAAGCAAGCTAAACCAGTGAAACCCGTTAAACCAGCTAAGCCTGTCATTGTTGCCGACAGCGATAATGACGGTGTTAACGATAACAGTGACCAATGTCGTCATACCCCTGCTAACGTTAAAGTAGATGCGAGAGGTTGCACAGTATTCACTAACGAAACCGTTGAAATGTCGCTCACCGTTGCATTTGCCCATGACAGCACCACAATTAAGCCATCTTCAATTTATGAAATCAAACAACTGGCTGATTTTATGAATAAATACCCGGATACGTCCGTTGAAATCGCAGGCCACACATCTGCAATTGGCAGTGCAGAATATAACTTAGGGCTGTCTCAACAGCGCGCAGACGCAGTAATGAAGGTATTAGTGGATAAATTCAATATTAACGATTCTCGCTTATCAGCAAACGGCTATGGTGAAAGCCAATTGCTATCGGCTGATAATAGCGCATCAGCCCATGAAAAAAATCGTCGTGTTGTAGCCAAAATTACCGCAACTGAGAAAAAAGCACAGATAAAACACTAATCATATTGTCGATGCATGAATGCAGTATTCCACTGCATTCATGTTCACGATCTCTGGTTGCCTAATCAACATTCTCGATAGGAAATACACACTAATGAAAAAGATAAAAGCATCGACATTAACCTTTATCAATAAAAACATTAAAACTAACGAATTTGCTTCATCCTATCCGGTTCGTAAAGTAAAAAATGAAAAAGTGATCAATATCCCGTGTCCACAGGAAGTTGTTAAAAAGAAGCAGCAAGCCATTTGTTAAAATTGTATTCGCACAATTCTGTCAGATGTAACTATCAACATCTGACAGTCTCTTACCTTGACAATAGGTGACTACAGCAAACCTATAATTTTCAAAACAAGATCGCCGGTTCCAAGCGGGTAACCATACCCAATACTGAACAGTTAGCCGAAATCGAACGTTTTTTAATTTAAAATAATAATATGCTCTTTAAAATACAAATTTATCACTTGATATCAGTTACCCTGAGCATTAATTAGCTATACTGTTAGTCACAGGCGTTGGTGAGTGTGTGGTTCTGAATTTGTATTCTGATAGCAACAATAGTGATAAGTGGCGCTTACGGCGTTGCATAATGCAGCTAGTAGCTCTGCTGGTATTTATCAAGATCTCAAGCGCTTTGGCACAGCCAATTAATACCATCAAACTGACCGCAGTTACCGAAAATCTGCCGCCCTATCAAATCGTCAAAAACAATCAGTTAATCGGCGGCACTTCCTACCAGCTAACTCAGGAGTTATTCAAACGCACTGGTTACCAAGTAAATTACCAGGTATTGCCCTGGGCCAGAGCATATTACATAGCCGAACATACTGAAAATGTTGTTATTTTTTCCATTGTTCGCAGCAAGGCGCGCGAACAAAAATTTAAGTGGATCGGTAAATTAAGAGAACTCAGTTATAGCTTCTATGCGATAAACAAAGACGAGACAGTGACAATCAATTCACTGGATGATGCCAAACTGCTGACCGTAGTAGCGGTGCGCAACAGTTATGAATCCCAATCATTGATCCGCCAAGGCTTTATTGTCGACAAAAACCTCATTCTTGCCAACAGCGTCAAGCAGGCCTGGCAAATGCTGCTTAAAGGGCGAGCGGATCTAACCTATGCCAATGCATTAATTGGCAATGAAATTTTTCAACGTTTGAACTTAGCGCAAGACCCTTTTATCAAGCAGCCGTTTGACGTTGAAAACAACGATCTTTATATCGCCGCCAGTTTGAAAACTTCAGACAGCATAGTCGAAAAACTCACTCAGGCATTAACGGATATCAAAAACGACGGCACGTTTTATCAGATCCACAACCAGCTTAACTAGCCTGATACCATAAAAGCACATTTCTATGAGCCTCACAGTACGAGGCAGAGTTACCAATATTCTCTCAGCATTTTAAAAATGACTTGCTATTCATTTTCCCCTTAGATACAATATTAAATAATAATTATTATCATTTGCCTTACTGTTTTTAAATATGTTTTCTCGCCCCTCATTCATTGCACTAACGCTAGTATTAGCTATGGCAGATAACGCTATCGCTGAAACTCAAGGAAACCAGACCGAACACCTAGTCGTCACCGGTACCCGTACCGCTAAATTACTCAGTAACTCTCCTGTGCTTGTCGAAGTTGTTCGCGGTGAAGCTATCGCTAAAATCAGTCATGGCACCCTGGCCCAGGCACTTAACTACATTCCGGGTGTCGTAGTTAAGCGCAGTGTTAAAGACGGTTACAACATCCAGATGCAAGGCTTTGATGGTGACCATGTGCTAGTACTGATCGATGGCCAGCCTGTAGTCACCCCCACCGGTTCTTCGGTAGATTTAGATCAGATCCCGGCGAATAATATCAGGCAGATTGAAGTGATCCGCGGTGCCGCATCGGTAATGTATGGCAGCTCCGCCATGGGTGGCGTGATCAATATCATCACAACCCAATCCAGCGATTCATTACTCAGACTCGATTATGACGCCAGCCAGTATCAGGATGCGATTAACGATGGCGATATTAACCACACGCTTAAACTCAATGCCGTAGGAAAACTTTACGGCTGGCGCACCCAGGCTAATGCCATAGTTATTGACGATCAGGGCTTTGATTACGACAGCACTACCATCAGTCAGGACGCCGCCAGCGTAGAGAAAAAGTTTATCCAGCTCAATGCCAGCAAACAACACGGCAATGAGTTGACCACTAGCATCAAATATCAATGGCTCGATGAAATTAAGCAACGTAACAGCCTAAAAATACCTGGACAGAGCGATGTTATCTTTTATCGCACCGATGTCGAGCAGCAACAGCTGAATGTTGGCATTAAAGGTCAGGAAAAATCCCTAACGCCCTGGCAGCTCAATGCCCGTTATATCAGTCACCAGGAAACCAGCGGCCAGTCAAACAGCCTGCGTGATACCGACATTGATCTGGCTGAAATTAACGGCCAGCAAGTGTTTCAGCTTGGTCAAACTGAGCTGGTAACCGGTGGTGTTTTGCACATGGATAAGCTGGATCAATACAAGCCGGCTGACGGCACAGTCGAAATTGACGGCGAACAAAGAGAAAGTGCAGAGTTTTTTGCCCAGGGCAACTGGGTATCCTCTAACTATCAGCTACTTGCAGGGGTTCGCACTCAGTATGATTCGGATTTTGACTGGCACCATGCGATGCGCCTCAGCACTATGATCAATTTTCAGCTTAATAACAACAAGCTCCAGTGGCGTGCTGGTATCGGCCAAAGCTATCGAGTGCCTAACTTGAAAGAGCGCTTTTATGTTTTTGACCACAGCGCGTTAGGCTATATAGTGCTCGGCAATAAAACATTGATGCCAGAAACAGCCAATTCATTTAATAGTAGTCTTAGCATCAATGCCTCGCTTGGTAACGGCCTGGCAGATATTCGCAGCGATCTCAATATCCACTTTTCAAAAGCGCAAGAGCTGATCGATTCGGTTATCGATCCTGAACTCTCGGCGCAGCAACAACTTTCAATTTACCAGTACCAAAATATCAATAAAGCAGATATTTACGGCCTGGATTTATCCGCTGAACTGAGCTTTACCCAGTGGCAATTGCAACTGAATTACAGTTATCTCGACAGTGAAAATCACGACGGAAACCGCCTGTATTCCCGACCGCGTCATCAGGTAAAACTCAACATCAATTACGACATCAGTGCCTACGATATCGAACTTATCGCCTATGCGGTATATCAGGCAGATGAAGCAGTACCCAGCAGTTACAGCGGTATTGCCAGCAATGAATACACTACGGTCAGCGCAGTTTTTAACCAGATGCTTAACGACCAGCTTTCCTGGCGTATCGACGTTAGCAACATCTTTAACGAACACAAAAGCAGTAACGCCGACCGCCACAATATTTTTGATGCCCGCCCGGTAAGCAGTCGCGCCATTAGCGCCGGCATCAGCTATCAATTCTAATATTTATTCGGAGAACCCTATGAAATTCAATCAAGCATTATCCTTAACCAGTTTGGCATTATGTGCCGTTCTTACTGGCTGTGGCGGCAGCAGTTCAAGCAAAAGTAACACTCCTGAACCTACGCCAGAGCCAACCCCGGAACCAACGGCACCGGTTCAAGGCGCAATCACAGGGCCATTGAGCACAGGCAGTGTCAGTGAATCAGTATTTGTTTATTATGATCTTGATAATCAAGCGGTTGTCGAATTAACAGCTGAGCAAGCGGCAACAGATACGGCCTGGGACATTGCCTTTAAACGCAGCGGTATTTACTTAAACCAGCATAACGATAATGCGATCACCGCTTATGCAATGGGGCATAACAACGATTTCTTTGACAGCGAAGGCAGTCCAATTGTCGAAAGCTTTGTTAACGCCAGTGCAGAAACTGAATTGGCGCATTATTTGTCAATAACTACCCAAGACATTCCAGCAGACGAAGGCGCTTTTAAAGGCGATGTCAGCTCGAACATTCTCGACGGTTTTTATAACTATGACTCAACCACTCATGTGGTGAGCGCTGCGGCTGATCACTTTTTTATCGTAAATTCTGACGATGCGTTCACTAAGTTCAAGGTCACAAACATTACCACTGAAGGCATGGCAATCAGTTCGATTAGCTTTGACCTTGGTTATCAAGGGCCAGGCGATACCGAGTTTGCCGACGCACAAAGCATAATAATTGATGCTGCACTCAGCTGTTCAGCTGACACCAGCAGCATTTATCTCGATTTTGATACTCAGCAAGAAGTCACTGAGTTTGATGGCTGGGATATTCGCCTGCCTTGTACTGAAGATAAAAGCGGGGCAGATTTCGCATTGCATATTGCCGAAGATGCTCAGGCACTGCAAGACTTTGACAACTCTTACACCAGCATTGATCCAAGTGCCATTGCTTATTATGGCTTCCAGTCTAATAGCTATACAGTCAAAGCATTCGATAATACCCCGTGGTATCAGTACAACTTAAATGGCGGCCACTTATTATGGTCACAATTTGATATTTATCTACTCAAAACGCCAACCAGTACTTACAAGCTGCAAATGACCAGTTATTACAACGAAGACGGAGCTTCCGGCAACATCAGTTTTAGAGCCGATGAACTTAGTAATTTGGCCGGCACTAACGAATAGTGAATTAATCAAGAGCTGAATAACACCCATTTGCAAGGCGCATAATCATTGCGCCTTTCCCGTGATCAACGTTTTCAGGAGACACTATGATCGCCCAAATCGAACAAGCCATGTTTTTGTTATCTGACTTCTTTATGGCGCCAGTATTGGCACTGATCGCCCTGCTGTTTATTTATTCTCTGTTTGCCACCGGCCAGTTTTTTAGCCAAAGCGTACAGCGAAAACGCCATTACCCAGCATTCTTAACCCTGATCAATGCGGGTCTGGGTAAAAAACCGCCATTAACTCTTAATGGTTATCCGTTAGCCAGCCTGGCGAATGAATTTAACACTATCAGTCAAGACCAGCTCGACGTTGCAGCATTAAAAGAGCTGGAAGGCGTACGTAACGTCAGCCGCCTGGCTCCTATGCTGGGGTTAATCGCCACCATGATCCCTATGGGCCCGGCACTGAAAAGCCTGGCCGACGGTAATATTCAGGGTATTAGTGAAAATCTGATCGTCGCATTTTCCGCAGTCATTTTTGGTTTAGTGATAGCGTCGATTACTTTTTGGATCGCCTCGGTGAAAAAGCGCTGGCTCGCAGAAGAATTAGTGGCATTGCTGCCATTGCTAAACCAACCAGCTCAAGCAAAACCTCAGCTAGAAGTACACGCGGTGGAGAATAACCATGAAGCTGCTTGATGAAGACGAAGCCATCAACCCGGCATTGTCGGTAGTAAACCTGGTTGATGTTTTTCTAGTGCTGGTGGCGGCATTATTGATCGCCATTGCCCAGAATCCATTAAACCCGTTTACCAGTGATGATGTCACTGTTATTAAGAACGCCGGCCAAAAAGATATGGAAATTATCGTGAAAAAAGGCAGCACTATCGAGCACTTTAAGAGTGAAGGAAAAACCGGCTCAGGTACAGGTAAAAAAGCCGGTACTGCTTATCAAATGGCAGACGGCAGCATGATCTACGTAAAAGAATAGCGATTATCCAATGAAAAATCCGTTAATTACCCTGGTCATATTTATGATGACTGCTTTGAATCTGGTTTCAGCCAATCTTAATGCTGCACCAGTTAGCGATACGACACATTCGCCATCAGGCGCTAAACCAGCACAGCGACTGTTATTTATTAGTGCCGCTCACAGTAACAAAGCGAAAGTACGCTTACTGACAAGCTTGGCCAAGCAACAACAGAACTCGTGGCAAATTCAACAAAAGTCTGCCAGTTCACTGTCAGAATCCGTCACTGACCCCCAGGCATTTGCCCAGTTATTTAATGTCTATGATTTGGTCATACTCGATGCAGTATCGGCGCGCGAGGCGAAAAGCACTTATG
>CAZUHQ010000006.1:0-78414 GCA_964620605.1 uncultured Thalassotalea sp. | reverse complement strand
AATCACACATAACGTGGAGTACATGGCCACCTCCTATGGCATAACCTGCAACCATTGCAATGATAGGTTTTGGGCAAGATCTTATTTGCTTTTGAAAATCTAAGACATTAAGTCTATCGATTCCATCATCATCAACATATCCGCTATCTCCACGAATCTTTTGATCCCCACCGGAGCAAAAGGCCTTACTTCCTTCACCCGTTAAGATAATGACTCCAATTTGGCGGTCTTGTCTTGCGTCATATAAAGCATGCATCATCTCTTCAACAGTTAAATAGCCACGCCGACTGATATCTTCCTTGGTCAATATTACTATGGCTGCCGGCGCATTCATTATCGATTCATTGACCCCGGAAGCGGTTGCTGATTCGCGATGTAAGGCAACCCTTTGATTGAGTAGCTCGTCGATATTTAGATCTTTGATCGATTTTTTTTCCTGACCGGCAAATACAGAGCTAGCCAAGGTTGCCGTTATAAACAAACCAGATAATGCGAATTTGGCCTTTGTTATTATCATTAATGCCGTTCTCCTCAGTTACTTTAAATGTAGCAGGCTTCTGATGAACAGCAATGGTGATGGATAACGCTTGATTTAATATTAGCTATTTCACTGAAGAATACTTTGATATCATCTAATTATTTCAATAATTTAGGTTAAAGTTAGGGTTAGAGGGATGAAGTTTAAACTCGAGATCTGGGTGTCGATTACAGCAATGATCACCGCCGTTGCCGCTGTGGTGGTTGCTATTATTCAAACTCAGGTGATGCATGAGGAAGCTGAACTCGAACCGGCAATTATCAAGAGTTTTTACTGAAATTGAACGGTAAAGTTATCACCAACTGGTCTGATTTTTTTGAGCAGGCAACCAGCGAACAAGTGTTTTTGCGTGGTAAGCCGCGCAATGTTCCGGATATTACTGAAAATAAAGTGTTAAGCGGTATCATAGTGCCAGCAGGGAAAGGAATACAGTTAATACGTTTAGGTGCCAGCGCACAAATTGCCAGTTATTTGCGCTCGTCAGAAAATAATGCCGAAATTGCTCTGTGTTATTGTTCGTTTTACGACGAATGCTGGCTGACCACTAATAACAGCATGGAGCAACAGTTAGTGAGATCCTGCCGGGTGTTAAATGCGCCAGATTTTGTCAGTTTAGATGATATTAATTAATTGAGACCAATAAAAAATCCACCATTATAGTGGATTTTTTACTTTAGGGATGTTTGATTTAGGGGATTAACTGCCTACGGTCAATTTACCACCTTTACCTAAGCCGCCTTCAACTTGCTGGGCTTTATAATTGCGTAATGCTGTTACCATGTGGTTATAAGAATCAGCAAATGCAGCGGTTAACACTTTCCCTTCTGGTGTATCACTGTAGCCGCCAACACCGACTAAAGCACCAAAAAAGCCAAGACCAAAGGCATCAAAGTCCCAGTTTTTGGCATTACCTACCGATGATGACACTTGTACCCCGGAGCGATTATCGATCAATAATAGTGTGGTCGCAGCTTCGTTACTTTTAGCACCGCCTATTAATAATCCTGCCCAGCCGCCAACTAAACCGCCAATGCCACCCGTGTTTTTTTCGCTAAACTGAATAGATGGCTGCATAGTGTAATCTGCTGCAACCATTTGTCCTTTATGAAAATTACTGTTATCGCGTAGTTCGCCTGAATTCATTAATTCGCGTTCACGATTAACTGCGGCTAATGCCTGGCCTCTTTCAACTAACACAAAACAATTTGATTGTTGGATCATGGTTCTTAATACAGGAACTGTACTGCCAAGTTTTGGAAACGCTGATTCGTAGCGATACCACCAGTTATCTCTTCTATCCTCAAATATGGATAATGTGCCTAATGTTTGATCACATTTTTCCAGCGCTGTGTTTTGTTCTGACGCATTGCCGCCAGCAGCGCCGCCGGAAACGGTATTGCCGGAAGAGCCGCCCATAGAAGGGGAAGTACTCATACATGCGGTTGTCGATAGAGCGATTGCCAGAGAGAGGCTAACTGTTTTAAATAGTGTTTTCATCAATAGATCCTTATTCTTTTTTATTCCTAAACTAACGGAGTTAGATTGAGAGCAATATAAATTTTACCAAGGCAAAACTTATTGCGATTATTTTAAACAACTTCAGCTAGTTATCGCCACTGTTATTGTTAATAAATAACCAAAAATGCCACTTGATCTGTTTGTGATTAAGAGAATAAGGCATAGTTGTTACTCTGGTTTCAGCTGCTAAAATCGATAAATGGCGGACAACATCATGCTGGCTGAGTAATCCTGGCCTATCAGTGGGCTGGCGGTGATTTCATCCGCTAATTTTGTATATTCCAGTTGGCTGACCAGCAGCCATTTTGACTGCAAAGGATAAACGGCTTTTATCGCAAAACGGGTATTAATGGCACTTTTTGTTTGATAATAATGGCGTCCGACTGTGATATTGGTTTGTTTACTATCGACACCGTAATAATAATTCACATAATCTTTGCTTAGCCAGTCAATGGCGGTGGTTGCCGTTATTTTAAAACCTCGTTGATCATCGTAAACCGGAATATTGAGGCCAAGCGATGCCAAATGACTCCTTGATTGATCCGAAATGTCTTGATCAACAGTGAAGTTTAACCAGTGCCAGCTGAGGTTAAATTGTCCTGCAACTTCGACATCGGGAGAATGATAGTCTGTAAATACCCGGTGCTTAGATTTTTTTCTGAAAATAGAGGTGTCGCTACGGTAACCGGTATTGCGCACTGTAAGGGCAAGCGATGTTGAAAAATTTTCGCTGCGATAGAATTGATACGCTACCAGATGATTGACGCCAAATGACCAGCGACCATATTTGGCATCGACATAAGGGACGACTGCCAATTGATTATTTATGTTACGCCACGGCTGACTGACGGCAAAGGCGGCACCACCAAGTGCTACTTGCCAGCCTGTGCTTGACTCTGGAGCCGGGTATTGTTCTGCATTGGCATTAAATACGATAGATAAAGTAAACAGGCTGACGATCACCTGAAAAATAACTGCTAGTGCCAACAGTTCAAAAGTTAATATAAGGTTTCGCTTAAAGTTCATAGGATTTACCTGCTTGCAATATTTATTCACAAAATGATATTGAATGTTTTGCCGGTTCGCAGGTGTCAAATGTCACGAAATTCATTAAGCTGGAGAATATTTTCGTGACATTTGTCACTTATGCAGTAAACGGATTGGGTTGAAAATGAATAACAGGGCAAGCGGGATAATGGGGTATTTTATCATGCAAGGAGCAGACATCTATCTTGGTATCGTTACCTGGCTTGGTGTGATACTGCTAACTTTTTACGGATGGTTGCATCCTGTGGTGCCGATGCCGGTAATGAATACGGCGAATTTAGTTTTGGCGTTGTTGCTATTTACTACTTTTATCCTGTGCTTTATTACGGTTAATGGAGAGCTAACACTAAAAATCTCAGATCGGCAGAAGCTTTTGGCCATCAGTGTCGCAACGCTTGTCGTGATTGGGTTAGCCTTGTTATTTCACTACGGCTACGTCGCGATTTTAGTGATTATTCTAGTGTCATTATTGCCTGGACTGGTGAAGATGCAATATGCATTAGCCTACGCGCTGGTTTTTCCTATGTTCGGTGGGCTGCTGGATAATGGCATCAATGGCATCGCTGAAACCTGGATAGAGACTATCTTGCTGGTGATGTTTAACCTGTTTGCTTTATTGACCAGCCACAGATTTATCAGTGAACGTCAGGCAAAAGAAGCGTCGAAAAACCTGCTGCGAGAATTAAAAGCGACGCAGTGTTTACTCAGTGCCGCGGTAAAAAGTGAAGAAAGACTGAGAATTTCTCGAGATTTACATGACACTGTTGGACATCAGTTAACGGCGTTGAGTTTACAATTGGAAGTTGCAGGGCATGTTGATGGCCAGGCTGTTAAAGCCCATGTCTCTCAGGCAAAAGACATTGCCAGTGCGTTAATGACAGATGTCAGGGCGACGGTTTCCGAGATTCGTTCATCCAGCTCGCTGGATTTAATGACAGCATTACAGGAGCTTACTCAGGATATTCCAGGTGTAAATGTCAAACTGGCGATAGAACTGGATGAGTCATTATTGGATTCTGCTCAGGTAGAAGTGTTATTTCGCTGTGTTCAGGAAGCATTAACCAATACCTTGAAACACTCTTCGGCCAGTATTTTTGCTGTCCGACTCTGGCAAAGTAATGAAATGATAACGTTAGAAATCAGCGATAATGGCGGCAAAAGTCACAAACAAGCTGCGCAAATAATACTAGGCAATGGCATTAACGGCATGAGCGAAAGGGTAGAAAATATTGGCGGCCAGTTAAAGTATTCGCAAAATAACCAAGGTTTCTCTTTATTGGTGAAACTGCCAGCGCATTAAAAGCAACGTAGGCTTATGTCAAAAATAAAATTATTATTAGTCGATGATCAAAACCTGGTGCGTCAGGGCTTGTGCAGTTTATTACAGCTTTCTGAGCAGCTGGAGGTGGTCGCAGAGCTTGACGACGGCACTGGTGTACTGGATGCCATTAGCTGCTATCAGCCTGATATTTTGTTACTGGATATCCGGATGCCGCAAATGTCCGGGGTTGAAGTGCTTGAGCAGATGCAGGCGAAAAACTGCCAGTTGCCAACTATTATTCTCACCACGTTTGATGAACACGAGTTGGTACTTAAATGTTTAAAGCTTGGCGCGAAAGGCTATTTAAGAAAAGATGTCAGCCTGGAAGCCTTGATGTCGGCAATTGATGCGGTGCATCGTGGAGACAGCTGGATCCAGCCAGCGATTACCACCAAGATAACGGCGCGCCAGCCGTTTGAACAAACTCAAGCTGAGCAAATTCAAGCTGAGCAAATTCAAACAGGGCAGAAACAGGAATCAACATTACTCGAACCGCTCACTAATGGTGAACTCCAAGTATTAAGACTGGTGGCTGCCGGTTATTCTAATGCTGAGATTGCCGACGCGCTGCACAGATCGGTTGGCACTATTCGCAACCGGGTGTCTTTTATTCTCGCTAAATTGCAAGTCAGGGATAGAACACGTGCGGTACTTAAAGCACTGGAGCTTGGTGTTATTTAAAAGTAACGCACCTAATGAATTGATTTTTAATAAATCTCACGCATGGCGTATACTGATGAGATATGTTATTTTCTTTATATCTCAGCGCTGCTAAACACCTTGCCTATGCTTGACTGGATCATCGCCCAATTTACTATTTCTCCTGATAGTTTGCTGATCTACGGCAATTACAATTACTGGCTGGTGGCACTGTCGGTGTTTATTGCGATGTTTGCCGCTTTTATGGGGCTGCAATTGGCCTCTCAAGCCGCAAAAAAGTTCACTTTTGGGCGTAAACATACGATTTTACTGGTTGGCAGTATTGCCTTAGGTGGTGGCATCTGGACCATGCATTTTATCGGTATGTTGGCATTTGATCTTTGCACGCCCGTTACATACGGCAGTTTGTTGACCTTGTTTTCGCTGTTACCTGGCATTTGCGCCTCCTGGATCGCGCTGTTTTACATTAATAATCACAGGCAGGGCTTTATTCCTTTGCTGCTTGGCGGCGTGCTGGTCGGTGCCGGTATTGGCGCGATGCACTATACCGGTATGGCGGCGATGGAGATGGCGCCGTTATTAAGGTATGACCCCTGGATGTTTGCCTTGTCGATAGTGGTTGCCGTGACGCTGGCTATGTTGTCATTGTGGATCCGTTTTGGCTTAGTGTCGTTTTGGAAAAAGGGCTATAAAGAATGGCATATTAATCTCGGTGCCAGCATAGTGATGGGTTTTGCCATTGCTGGCATGCACTATACCGGCATGGCGGCGGCACGTTTTGTCAAACCGCCAGGGCTGGAGATCAGCCAGCAATCTTCTGAAATTTCCCTCTACCTAGCCTTAGGGGTGTCAACCGCCACTATCGTTATTATCAGTTTAGTGTTAGCGGTTAATTTGATTTATCGCTATAAGGATATTTCACAACAGGCATCGGAAAATGAACGCCGATTGCGTGCCATGATGGATACTGCGGTAGACGGCATTGTTAGCATCGACAGCAAAGGGATAATCATAGGTGTTAACCGTTCAACAGAGCAATTACTGGGCTGGTCGGCAGCTGAGTTAATTGGCAATAATGTCAAAATGTTAATGCCGGAGCCATTTCGCTCTGAACACGATGGTTATCTGGAGCACTATCAGAGAACCGGCGAAGCAAAAATTATTGGCACTGGCAGGGAAGTGGAAGCTGCCCATAAAAATGGTGATAGAGTCGCCATTCGTTTAGCTATCGGTCATGTCAAAATGGATTGGGATGATTTTTATGTCGCCTTTGTTTCCGATATCCGGCCGAGGATAAAAATGGAACGGGTGTTAAGGGAAAACGAAGAAAAGTTCCGCTCGTTAATTAGCAATATTCCCGGTATTGCTTACCGTTGTAAAAATGCCCCTGAGTGGCCGATGATCTTTATCAATGAGGCGGTAGAAAACATTACCGGCTATCCGGCACAAGATTTTGTTATCCCTGAGCCAAAGCGTAGTTTTAGCGAATTATATCACCCTGACGATTACCAAAGGATCATGGAAAACGTTGGTGATAGCGGCGCTTTTAATCTTGAATATCGCATAATTCGGCGTGACGGTGAAGTGCGCTGGCTGATGGAGCAGGGCACTCATGTTACAGATCAACAAACAGGAGAAGTGTGGTTAGATGGCTTTATCATGGACATTACTGAGCGCCGTGAAATGGAACAGGCATTGCGAGAGGCAAAAGAGAAAGCGGAACAGGCCGCTGCAGCCAGGGCGGCATTTTTGGCCAATATGAGTCATGAAATTCGCACCCCGATGAATGCCATTATCGGCTTTAGCGATATTTTACTCGATGATCATATGTCAAACGAGCAGCAGCGTCATTTAAAAACCATCAATAACTCCGCGAAATCATTATTACATTTGTTAAACGATGTGCTCGACAGCGCCAAGCTGGATAAAGGTAAGCTGGAACTTGAGCTCAGGGATTTTTCTCTGGTGCAGGAAGTCGATGCAATTATTTCAACCTTGTGGTTGCAGGCGAGAAATAAGGGGCTGCAGCTAACGGCTGAGGTTTCACCTAAACTCGAGAAAAGTTATTTTGGCTCGCCAGAACGTATTCGTCAGGTGCTGACAAACCTGATTAGCAATGCGGTGAAATTTACTCTTAATGGCTATATTAAGTTAGTCGTTACCCCGATTAACAATCAGCAAGTGGAATTCGTTATTGAGGATACCGGCATCGGTATGAGTGATACTCAGCAGGCCAGCATTTTTGAAGCCTTTACCCAGGCAGATGCTTCGATGAGCCGACGTTTTGGTGGTACAGGTTTAGGAACCACTATCAGTAAGCAGTTAGTTGAATTAATGGGCGGCAGTATTAGTGTCAGCAGTGAGCTGGATAAAGGCAGTGTCTTTAAGGTTATATTGCCGTTAGCCGCTAGTAAAAAAATTGAGCTCGAGCAACAGCAGCAAACCGTGCATTTGCCTGCTATGACGATATTAGTGGTCGATGATATTCAGCAAAACCTGGATTTATTAACTGTACTGCTGGAGCGGGAAGGGCACCAGGTGTTAACCGCCCGGGATGGTCAGCAGGCACTGATCCGGATGTCGGCAGAGCAAGAAATCGACTTGGTGATCATGGACATTCAAATGCCGGTAATGGATGGCTTAACTGCCTGTCGTCAGCGGCGTAAAATTGAACAGACCGACAATCTGCAATATTTGCCTATTATTGCATTTACCGCCAGTGTGTTGGAAGAAGATCGCATTGCCGCCAAGCAAGCCGGCATGGATGGTTTTGCCAATAAGCCGGTTGATCTCTATCTGCTGTCGGCGGAAATAGCGCGGATACTGGATATTGAGCTAACCGTCAATGACCGGGTAACGGCACCGGGCGCTAAGCTTATCGATGATAAAAAAGGTATTGCATTGTGGGGCAGTAAAGAGATTTATTATCAGGAGCTTATGAGTTTTATTACTCTAAATACTAGAGCTGTACAACAGTTAGCTCAGTATTACCAGCAGCAGAATTGGCAGGAGCTAAAAGCCTTGGCTCATAAATATAAAGGGCTGTGTGGCAACCTTGCGTTGGTGAGATTAATGCGTGATTTTGCCAGGCTTGAAAGCGTGTTAAACAGCCATCCGGAACAAAGCGGTGAAACGATTTCTGCAGTACAGGCCACCTTTAGACAAGTTCAGCTCCATGTTGACGATAGTCAGGTAGTTAACAGCAAACGTGAAACTGAGTCGTCAGATACTCCTGACCTGGCCGAACTTGTTAAGTTGTTAACTCAACTAAAGCAAACTGCTGCGCAAAATGAAATAGATGAACAGGCATTAAACCTGATTGCCGGTTACACTGGTACTGAGTACGACGGTGAAATTAATGCTATTTGTCAGGCATTTCATGAATTTGAATTTGTTCAGGCAGAGCAGCTTATTGATCGTGTTTTGCAGCAGGTACCAGGTTGTTAAAGGAGTGTGTAATGCAAGATAACAGGCCAAAGTTATTAATTGTTGACGACGAAGCAGCAAACTTAAGAGTGTTAAAGCAGGTATTGCAGCAGGATTATCGCCTGATCTTTGCCAAAACCGGCGGTGAAGCGCTGCGTTTGGTCATAAAAAAACGGCCAAATTTGATCTTGCTAGATATTATGATGCCGGATATGACCGGGCTGGAAGTGTGTCGTCAGCTAAAAGCCAAAGTTGAAACTTCGACAATTCCAGTGATTTTTGTTACCGCACTCAGTCATGAAACCGATGAAGCACAGGGCTTTGCACTTGGCGCAGTCGACTATATTACCAAGCCTATTTCTGCTGCTGTGGTCAAGGCACGCATTCGTACTCATTTATCCCTGGTCAAGGCTGAAGAGTTAAAAATCACGCGTTTGCAAGTGATCCAGCGCTTAGGGCGAGCTGCGGAATTTAAAGATAATGAAACCGGCATGCATGTTATGCGGATGAGTCATTATTCGAAAATATTGGCACTGGCCTATGGATTTAATGAAGAGCGCGCGAATCTGTTATTACACACTGCGCCAATGCACGATATCGGTAAAATCGGTATTCCGGATGATATTTTACTTAAACCAGGCAAGTTAACCGAGCAAGAGTTTGAAGTGATGAAAACGCATCCACAAATCGGTGCAGAAATTTTAGGTGGTGATGACTCTGAACTGATAAGCTTGGCAAAAGTCGTCGCTTTAACCCATCATGAGAAATGGGACGGCTCGGGTTATCCTTACGGTTTAGCGGGTGAAGAGATTCCGATAGAAGGCCGCATAGTAGCACTCGCCGATGTTTTTGACGCCCTGACCAGTGTCCGCCCCTATAAAAAAGCCTGGACTATTGAACAAACCATGACGCTTTTACGTGAACAAAGTGGCAAACATTTTCAGCCGCAACTGGTGGAACTGTTTGAAGCACAACTGGACGCGATTCTGGAAATCAAACAGCGCTATCAGGATGAGTGATACCCAATATCGGTAACTTGTTAGCTTGGCTCTGCCAGATGAAACTTATGCAAGATGCGATGCAGGATCGGCGCCAGGATAATACTGCTGGTGGCAAGGTAAATATAACCACAAAAAATGCCATAAAGGCTGGCAAATAGTTGTCCGGCAGTGGAGTCAGGTAAAATTGATAGCCCTAACCCACTGCTTAAGGTCACGGATGCCACCAGAGCCGGGATGGGTTTCATATTAGCAAAATAGCTATGGCCGATAACGCCGAGTGCTAAGGTCAGCCCCACTAATAAAAGTGCCGCCAGGGCATGCCATAACAGGCGTTTGGCAAAGGATCTTCGGGTGATTAACGGTTTGTGTTTATTTTCATACATGGTTAACCTTGCTCCTGCTCCGTTTTTTCTTCACGAAACGCTTCGGCATTTAAATGGTGTTTGTTTAACAGTTTATAAAATTCTGTCCGATTGCGCTGGGCAATTTTTGCTGCCTGAGAGACATTACCAGCGGTAATATTTAACAGTTTCGCCAGATAATCGCGTTCAAAGTGATCGCGCGCTTCGGCAAATGATGGCAGTTGTGCGGTTTTATCTCTCAGGGCGTTGCGGATCTGCGCTTCGCTGATCACAGCTTCACTGGACAGGGCTATGCTTTGCTCGACGATATTTTGTAATTGTCGAATATTTCCCGGCCAGGGCGCGCTGATTAACAGTTCCATCGCTTCCTTGCTAAAGCCTTTGACTTTATGGCTTGCCTGTTTTTTTGATTGCTGTAAAAAATGCTGGGCTAACAATGGAATGTCTTCGCGGCGCTCGGCCAGTGGTGGCAGTTCCAGTTCGACGACATTTAACCTATAGTAAAGATCTTCTCTAAAGGTTTGATCTACTATTGCTTTTTGCAAGTTCTGATGAGTGGCGGAGATGATTCTGACATCGACTTTCACCGAATCTGTGCTGCCGAGCGGGCGAATTTCTTTTTCCTGCAATGCCCGTAATAGCTTGACCTGAAAACTCATCGGCATGTCGCCGACTTCGTCTAAAAACAAGGTGCCGCCATTAGTGGCTTCAAATAAACCGATATGATTTTTTTCTGCACCGGTAAACGCCCCTTTTTTATGGCCAAAAAGTTCAGACTCCAATAACTGCTCGGGAATGGCGGCGCAGTTAATCGCGGTAAAAGGCTGATCGCAGCGCTCGCTTGCCAGGTGAATCGCTTTTGCCAATAATTCTTTTCCGGTGCCGCTTTGACTTTGAATCAGCAGGCTAAAGTCACTTTTCGCCACTTGCTTGGCTTGCTGTAACAGGGCGGACATTTTATTACTGCGGCTAACGATACTGGCGCGCCATTGCTCGTGATCCGCCTGGTGTTGGGCAAAGTTGGTATCGGGCTGTAGGCGAATCGCCTGCCCAACTGTATCCAGCAACTCCTGGCTTTCGAACGGCTTAGTGAGAAAACTGAACACCCCTTGTTTGGTGGCATTGATCGCATCTGGAATCGTGCCGTGGGCGGTCATAATGATCACCGGCAGATTTGGGCGTGACAGCCGGATTTTTTCAAATAGCGCCATGCCATCCATGCCGTCCATTCTTAAGTCGCTGATCACTAGCTGTGGGGTCAAGGTTTGTAATATCCCGAGTGCCTGCTTGGCATTTTTGGCCGAGCTGACTTGATAACCTGCGGCAGATAAACGTATGGTTAATAACCTGAGCAGGCTTGGGTCGTCATCGACAATTAAGATCTGCTGTTTTTCTGATAATGCTGTCATCTCAAGGCACTCATTGTTCGTTTTCTATGGTGAGCTCAATCTGTTTGAGCTGCTGGATTTGTTGTTGCAACTTGTCAATCGCCTGCTGTTTTTTTGCAATATCTTGCTGGTGCTGGCTGCTATCTTCCTGATGTTGTTGTTTGCTTAATACCAGCTTATTGGCGGTGAGAATGTACTGGTTGAGCTGATCTCTTAACAGACTTAATAACGCGAAATCATTGGCGCTTAACTGTTGGGCGGCTCGCTCACTGGTAAAATTGTTGAGCATGGTTTTTGCGGTATAAGGGTTATAGACAGGCGAATTGGCTATCGCGTGCAGCAGTATCAAATTCACTTTGGCCTGTTCAATGCCCGCCTGATAATTTTGTTGTTGCTGGCTCACTTCCTGGCGCAATTCTTCGGTGCTTAAGGTTTTCAGCCACAGGTAATAATCACTGGCGATATTGTTTTCAGGAGCTGATGCTGTCAGTTGGCAGCCGGTTAACAAGGCGCTTATAACCAGTAATTTCAATAGCCGTTTCGCGGTGTTTACTTTGTTAAAGATAATAAGTTTCATATCAGTTATATTTGTTTAACGGTTAACGGGTAAGCTTAACTGAATCGTTAAGCCGTGCTCGGGTGCTGTTTTGTTGTGTAGACTAATATCACCGTTTAGCCTAAGGAGCAGCTCTTTGACTATCGTTAAGCCAAGGCCGCTGCTTTTTATTGTGAATTGCTCCGGCGAAGTACCGTGGTAGAAAGCCTCAAATACTTTTTCTTGCAGCTCTGGCGCAATCCCTGGCCCCTGGTCTGAAATTGACAGTATTACCTGTTGCTGTTGGATTTGCACCCTGATGGCTATCGTACCTGCGTCAGGGGAATATTTAATGGCGTTTGACAGCAAGTTATCCAGGATCACCGAAAGCTGCTTGCTGTTGGTTTTCAGGTTAATTGGCGGGCAATCAGAATTAACCACCAAGTGTTTACTTTGAATATCCAGTTGCCTGAGTGTCAGGCATTGGTTAACCAGGCTGTTAAGTTCAACTTGTTCGGCATCTTGCAAACTGGTGGAGTCGAGTACGATATTAAAGTCCAGCAAATCTTCAATCAGTTGCTGCAACCTTGAAACGCTGAGTTTGATAATGTTGGTGACTTCTTGCTGTTCGGCATTTAGGCGACCGACACTGTTGTCATAGAGCAGTTCAGTGCCTTCACGAATCGCCGCCAGCGGGGTTTTTAACTCATGGGAAATATGACGAATAAAGCTGGATTTTTGTAGCTCTAAACTGTGTAGCCGACTGCGCATTAGCTCAAGGGCATCGGCAATTTCCTTGATTTCTTTTGTCCCGTGAAAGCTAATTTTTTGCTCAAATCGTCCCTGTTCCAATTGTTTGATCTTACTGGAAAGCTCTCTTAGCGGCCTTAAAATCAATAAGCCAAAAATCACCGCAAGCAATACGGAGAAAGGGATAATCACCAGACTTTGCCAAATAGTGGTGGTGGTTTTATCTGCCGAGCTTTGCATTTTATTGACTTGCCTGGTAATTAACTGCTCACTTAACTGTTCAAGCTGTTGGATGTTCTGAGTCAGAGTTTTAAAGCTTTGTTCCAGGGGGTGTAGCGTGTGTTGTTGGTTGGTGATAGTTGCCAACAGGGTATCGATTTTCGTCGCATTATCTAGGAGCTGACTGCGTAATTCTTTCAGTTCAACATTTGGATAATGGGCGATTTTATTAGTCAGCAAGTGGAGGAATTCTTTATGGTTTTGTTGATATAAGGCAAATAATTCTGCTTCCTGTAATACCAGATATTGACTAGCGTAGCGCTGCATTTTATTGGCAGTAGCGCTGAGCTGGCGATTGGTTTCTACCAGTTCTGCAACCTTAAAAATAGCCTGGCTACCTTGTTGGGCAAGCAGATTGACCTGACTGGCGCTATACATCAATGCAATAATCAAGGGCAGCAATACCAAGCTAAAACCCAATAAGGTTAAGGTTTTTATCGATAAGTTCTTAAACAGCATAGGCTTAAAATAATCAGCATATGCCTTAGCTAATATGAGGGGCACGAGTGTTTAGGATCCCGAATCGCTAATGGTCAACAGATTCACCATTTTTACGCTATTCTAGCTGAATAACAACACTGTCGTTAATTTGCGACAGTGTGTTTTGTCAGGTTATTTTCTTGTAACCAATTAATTAATAACAATAAATATTAAATAGTAGTGCGTCCATATCGCAATTATTTATTTTTACTTATTTTTCTGTTGCTAATTAGCGACAGTATTGTGCTGATATTGGCTGCTGTCTTTAATAAATATCAATAAAAACATATGATTATAAAGTTGGTACGTCCTGTGCTATCTCTACGTGAAGCTAAAATATTTGGCTAGATTTCAATAATTAATATTTCAGTAAATTACTATTTCAATAAGGAATAAATAATGGAAGCAATGAGTTTAAAAAAAGTAGCAGCGATTGTTGTTATCTCAACAATTGGTACTTGTGCGGTAGCAGCCAATGAAGCAAAAGTAACGCCAGCTAAAAGCGAAGCGTTAACTACACAAGTTGCTGAGTTTTCTGCATTAGTGAAACAGTTTGATAAAGACAGTAATGGCCTGTTGAGTGAAGAAGAGCTAAAAGCTTCGAAATTTGCTGCTTTGGTAAAGGATTTTGCAAAAGTTGATACCAATGCTGACCTTGGAGTTAGCGAGCAGGAATTCAATCAATATTTAGCTCGTAAATAAACTAGCTAACTCAAGTATATTTCTCCCTATCTTATTGTCGGTTGCACCTCCCAGCCTGTAACCGACCTTTTTTAAAGGTATTAGTTATGACAAGCATGCCTCGTTATATTGAAGTGGACGACTGGATTTTTGAAATAAAAGCGGTACGCGCAATAAGAACAAAACGTTATGGCGATCAATACAGTGCGATCGCTAACCTTAATCTTACCGGGGACAATATTTATATTGATGGTCTGATGACTCGTGAACAGGACAAATTTAATGCTCAGGATTTTCGAACTTTTAAAGAGTTTTGCCGCCATTTAGGCGCTAAACAGGCGCACTTTGATCGTTTTAAACAAGGCAAGCTGATCTCTCAAGTCGTTGATCTTCAACCTGCTGTGCCTCAAACTACTTTACAGTTGGTGAGATAATAGCATTAGCCACTACGTTGATAATTTTCCCTAAAGCTTGACGGCAGTTCACCAAAAAACAACCGGAACTGTTTACTGAAATAACTGTGATCGGTAAAGCCTGTTTGATCGCCAACCTCGGCAATCGGGATGTTAGTTTCTACTAAGAGTCTACGGGCATTCTCCAGCCGGATCTCATTAATAAACTGCTTTGGCGTTTTACTCAGGTGTTTTTTAAAGCGTCGCTCCAGCGCACTGACCGATAAATGGGCGATCTCTGCCAAGGTTTCAACACTAAACTGCTGAGCATAATGTTTTCTGATGTAATCTACCGGTGCTTTAATTGCTTCAACATTTGATAATGCCATTGCTTGCTTTTGCAAGTGGCGGGTAATGCCGTAAGAGCCGATATTTTCTCCTTGTTCATTGGTAATCGCCTGTTTCGAAGTGGCGTACCAGGCTGTATCACCACCTGGGCTGATATTCATTTCCAGTCGTTCGGTGACCTGACTGCCGGCTAATATTTTTTCGTCATCACGAATAAACTGCCTGGCAAGGTGGGCAGGAGAAAAATCAAAATCGGTTTTGCCGATGATATTTTCTAAACCTTTCACTCCTTTATGCTCGATAAATGCTTGATTGGCATGGACAAAATAATGCTGTTTGTCTTTTATCCAGAATAAGACGCCGGGCAGGAGATCAAACATGCTGATCAGTTGTTTAATCCCCATTTGTTCAAGAAAAAGCTGTTGATCTTGATGCTTCATAAGCCGGTTATATTCCTTATCTTTAGTAAGTAAGAAGTTATCTAAGCGCTGATGAAAATAATAGCAGGCGCCGATTTTATTGCATTAAGAACCGATTTATTAATAACACATTTTTCCATCGTGCTCCTATAGTTATTAACAGTTATTAGTATTTAAAAAGAGCCAGAACATGAATAAAAAAGTTCGCATGGGCATGGTTGGTGGCGGTGAAGGGGCATTTATTGGTGCTGTGCATCGCATCGCGGCAATGCTTGATGGTGAAATTGAGCTGGTGTGTGGCGCATTTAGCTCAAATAGTGAGCGCAGTAAATGCTCCGGCCAGGTATATTATCTTGCACCTGAGCGCTGTTATGCCAGCTACCAGGAGATGTTTGCCAACGAGGCACAATTGCCGCCAGAGCAGCGAATGGAATTTGTTGCGATAGTGACGCCCAATTATTTACATTTTCCGGTGGCAAAACTGGCGATCGAACATGGCTTTCATGTGCTAAGTGATAAACCGGCTACGCTGGATTTAAACCAAGCCTTGGCGTTAAAGCAATTACTTGAGCAGCATTCCTGCCTTTATGCGCTAACTCATACCTATAACGGTTATCCAATGATCAAGCAGGCAAAACACCTGGTAGCTAAGGGGGAGTTAGGTAAGATCCGAAAAATTGTTGTTGAATACAGCCAGGGCTGGCTGGCATCAAAAGATGATGAAAATAGCAAACAGGCAAGCTGGCGATTAGATGCTAAACGCTCAGGCATCAGTTGCTGCATCGGTGATATCGGGGTTCATGCCTCTAACCTGGTAGAGTATGTCTCTGATCTTTTGATCACCGAGCTCTGCGCAGATTTGACCTCAACTGTTGCGGGGCGAGAGCTTGATGATGACGCTACCGTGCTATTAAAGTTTTCCAATGGCGCTAAAGGCGTATTGCTGGCCAGCCAGATTGCGGTTGGCGATGAAAATAACCTTAGATTGCGTATTTATGGCGAGCAGAAAAGTATCGAATGGTCGCAACTAGAACCCAATACCTTATGGCTTAAATCCAACAGTGCGCCGACTCAGCAAATTCGCGCAGGAGTAGGTTGCATGTCTCAGCAAGCCCAACAGGCAATGCGCACTCCGGCTGGTCACCCTGAGGGTTATCTGGAAGCCTTTGCCAATATTTATCAAAACTTTGTTCGGCAAATTCGCGCTTATAACGCAGGGCAGGAATCTAGTAATGAATTATTTGATGTCCCGGGGATTGAGCAAGCAGTGCGCGGCATGGCGTTTATTGAAAATGTCGTTAGTGCGGATCAGGCGTTAACCAAGTGGCAAGCGTTTAGTTTGAATGGCGGTCAATCAGGAAGGAACAGCTAATGACTAGCATTAAGGGGCCGGGAATTTTTCTCGCGCAGTTTTGTCAGGATCAGGCGCCGTTTAATCATTTAGCTGATATCTGTCAGTGGGCGGCGGGTTTAGGCTATAAAGCGGTGCAGATCCCAACTTGGGATAAGCGGCTATTTGATTTGGAACTTGCTTACCAAAGTGACAGTTATTGTAATGAAATCAAAGGTGTAGTCAGTGACGCCGGACTTGCGATCAGTGAATTGTCGACTCATTTACAAGGGCAGTTGGTGGCGGTACATCCGGCCTATGACAGACAATTTGACGGCTTCGCAGTAGAAGAAGTTAAAAACAATCCAAAAGCGCGCACTGAGTGGGCGGTTAAACAAGTTTCCATGGCGGCAAAAGTCAGTGCGAAACTGGGGTTAACTGCCCATGCGTCATTTTCCGGTGCTTTGCTGTGGCACACTTTTTATCCATGGCCACAACGGCCAGCAGGTTTAGTAGATCAAGGTTTTAATGAGTTGGCCAAACGTTGGTTGCCAATTTTAGACTGCTATGAGGAGGCTGGTGTCGATATCTGTTTTGAGCTCCATCCAGGTGAAGATTTACACGATGGTGTGACCTTTGAACGCTTTCTTGATGCAACCCATCATCATCCGCGGGTTAATATTCTTTATGATCCGAGCCATTTTGTGCTGCAACAGCTGGATTACCTCGCCTTTATCGATATTTATCATTCACGTATTAAAGCATTTCATGTCAAAGATGCCGAGTTTCGTCCGAATGGCAGAAGCGGTGTTTATGGCGGTTATCAAAACTGGCAAGACAGACCCGGACGCTTTCGCTCATTAGGCGATGGTCAAATTGATTTTAAACAGATTTTCAGCAAGCTCACTCAATATAGCTATAGTGGCTGGGCGGTACTGGAATGGGAATGTTGTTTAAAGCATCCTGAAGACGGTGCTCGTGAAGGCGCGCCGTTTATTACCGAGCATTTGATCCGCACGCCTGAGCATGCGTTTGATGATTTTGCCTCAAGTGGTGAAGATCAGGCGCTTAATCGTGACATTTTGGGCTTATAACGATAATAACTGGGGGAAGCTAATGTCGAAAAATATCAATAACAATAAACTTTTTATCGCCAGTTGTCTGGCACTAACCGTCACCGCAATGACTTTTGCCATCCGCGCCGGGATCTTAACGCAATTGAGTGATGACTTTGCCTTAACTGATACTCAGCTTGGCTGGATCAATGCGATGGCATTTTTGGGCTTTCCAATTGCTACTATGCTTGGCGGCCTGTTGTATAATTTTTTAGGTGCGAAGAAACTGGTGATTATTGCTTTTGCCGGTCATCTGCTGGGGTTGTTATTAACCATGTCAGTGGATGGTTTTTGGCTCCTGTTGATTTCCAGTTTTTGTATCGGTTTTGCTAATGGCGCAGTGGAAGCTGGCTGTAATCCATTAATTGCCGACATTTATCATAAAAATCAAACGACCATGCTTAACCGTTTTCATGTCTGGTTTCCGGGCGGTATTGTTATCGGCGCGCTAGTATCTAAGATGATGACAGATATGGCATTTGGCTGGCAGGCGCAGATAGCTGTGATGTTAGTGCCGACAATGATCTATGGCTATTTGATCATCAGCCAGCAGTTTCCTGAAAGTGACAATATTGAAACCTCCACTTCAAGTAATATTAAGGCATTGTTTTCTCCATTATTTTTATTTATGGCGTTTTGCATGACGCTAACGGCAACCAGTGAACTCGGCACTCAGCAATGGATCGAGCGTATTCTTGGCGCTTCAGGTGCTTCGCCTATGCTGATCATGGCGATGATCACCGGAGTGATGGCGGTTGGGCGATTTTTTGCGGGTTCGATTGTTCATAAGCTTAATCCTGCGGGGGTCTTGCTATATTCGGCAATTGTCACCACTCTTGGCATCTATACTATGAGCCTGGCAACTGGCGCTATGGTTTATGTCGCCGCCTTGCAGTTTGCTTTGGGAGTGACTTATTTCTGGCCAACCATGATAGGTTTTGTTGCGGAAAATGTGCCAAAGTCCGGTGCGTTAGGGATGTCGATGCTTGGTGGTACAGGGATGTTTGCCGTCAGTATGTGGAATCCGGTGATAGGTAACTGGATAGATCAGGCGCGCGAGCAGGCATTAGTTGTTAGCAATAATGCCGAGTTGGCAGAACTGGCGGCGGGTCAGGCAACATTGGCCAATTTGAGTCTGTTTCCATTAGTGCTGATTTTTGCCTTTAGTGGACTGATTTTATATATCAAGCGTCAGTCTAGTCAGTCATTAGCTTAGTTAGAAAAAGTTCAGGAGTGAATAATGACAATTAGAGAACAACTGATATTAAAAGCGCCTGACAAACGTCGCTTTCTTCAAGGTTTAGCTGCCGTGCTAGGTAGTGCGACTGTCAGTGGGCTTTGTGCGGGTTCTGCTTTGGCCAATGCCTTGACTTATCAGGCCAAGCCTGACAGTAGTAACTGTGATGGCGTTTTGTTTAGCCAGAGCCAGATGAAAACCCTGGCAGCGATTTGTCAAACTGTGATACCAAAAACTGACACGCCAAGTGCTGCTGAATTGGATGTTCATGGTTTTATCGATCATCAGCTGGTTGCCTGTTATTCAAAATCTCAGCAACAACAGGCGAAACAGCTGATCGACACTATTGATAGTCAATCGGTTAAACGCGTTCAAAAGGTGTTTTATCAGTTATCAACTGAGCAGCAAACCGAGCTGTTAGCTGATTTGGAAAACCAGTTTAATGGCTTTAGTCAGCAAGCCAGTGAGCAGTTTTCCAAGCTAAAAGCATTGATGGTGTTTGGCTATTTTACTACCGAAGTTGGTGCAACTCAGGCATTAAGTTATCAGGCGGTGCCGGGTGGTTTTAAGGGGGTGATTCCTTATCAATCGGTGGGCAAGGCCTACGGTTCACTTGGCTTTTATTAACCAGAGGTAGTAATGACACAAGATTTATATATACAAGACACGAGCGAAGTTTACGACGCCTTAGTGATAGGCTCTGGAGTATCTGGTGGTTGGGCTGCAAAAGAATTTTGCCAGCGTGGACTGAAAACTTTGATGGTAGAGCGCGGACGTATTGTTGAGCATCAAAAAGATTATATTAGCGAAGGCAAGGGGCCGTGGCAGTTTGACCACAGAATGAAGGTGGATAACTTACTGATTGAGCAGCAATATTCGGTGCAAAAGTTATGCTATGCCTTTAATGATGCCACTAAGCACTTTTTCGGTAATGACAGAGATTTGCCTTATTCTACTGAATCAGGCACTGATTTTAGCTGGATAAGGGCGAATCAGTTAGGGGGAAAGTCATTACTGTGGCATCGCCAGTCGTATCGATTTAGTGATTATGATTTTAACGCTAATAAAGCAGATGGTGTTGGCAATGACTGGCCTATTCGTTATCAGGACATCGCCGCCTGGTATAGCCACGTTGAAAAACATGCCGGCGTCAGTGGTAATTACGATAATTTACCTCAACTGCCAAATAGCGAGTTTTTACCGCCGTTTGAATTTACTAAGCCTGAGTGGGATCTCCAAGCAAAATTTGCCGAACTTTATCCGGAACGGCCTATGGTGATCGGCCGGGCGGCGCATTTAACCAAGCCGAGCGAGCTGCATTTATCTCAAGGGCGAGTGCAGTGTCAGGCACGCAATGAATGCCAAAAAGGTTGTTCGTTCGGTGCTTACTTTTCTACTCAAAGCTCGACTCTGCCGGCGGCGGCCAAAACCGGCAATTTACATATAGCGCCTAATAGTGTGGTGCATAGCTTAATCTATGATCAAGCCACTAATAGAGTCAAAGGCGTCAGGGTGATCGATAATGACAATCTCACCACCCGGGAATATTTCGCCAAGGTGGTGTTTCTCTGTGCCTCGACCTTAGGTTCGACCCAGATCATGCTTAATTCTACTTCGAAGCAGTTTCCAAATGGTATTGCTAACAGCTCTGGAGTGCTCGGTCATTATTTAATGGATCATGTCTATAACGCCGGGGCTAATGGTAAGGTCGAAGGCTATCTTGATGAATATTATTCCGGCCGTCGGCCGACCGGTACTTATATTCCTAACTTTCAGTTTGAGCCATCGCGTTATAAAAAGCATTATAAACGTGGCTATGCCTTGGCGGGTTACAGTGGTCGTAGTGACTGGCGTGGCGCGCGCTTTGCCAAAGGCATTGGCGCTGACTTTAAGCAGCAGCTAACTCAGGCCGGCGACTGGTATTTCGGCTTGCAGGCGCAGGGCGAAATGTTGCCGCGCTATGAAAATCAGGTGTCTTTGCATCCGACAAAAAAAGATAAATGGGGTATTCCACAGCTGCATATCAATTGCCAATGGTCGGAAAATGAAATTGCCATGATGGATGATGCCGAGCAAACCGCAAAAGATATGCTGATCAAAGCGGGATTAAAGGATGTCACCAGCTATACCTCGTATCAGCGTAATGCACCGGGTCTGGCGATTCATGAAGTGGGTACTGCGCGAATGGGCAGGGATCCGAAAGACTCAGTTTTAAACGGTTTTAACCAATGCCATGACGTGCCGAATTTATTTGTTACTGACGGGTCGAGTTTTTGCTCATCGGCGGTGGTCAATCCGTCATTGACCTTTATGGCATTAACGGCGCGGGCAGTTGACTATGCCGTAAATGAAATGACGGCAAAACGCATTTAACGAAGGGGTAAAGAGAATAATGATGAAGCGAATAATAACAATAGCACTGGTATTAATGAGCTGGTCTCAGTTCAGTGTTGCCAAGAATAAACTTGAGGAGCCTAACATGCCACAAATAAGCGTGCAGTTATGGTCGGTGAAAGAAGATGTTAAGGAAGATTTTACCGGCACACTAACGCAGCTAGCAAAAATAGGATTTGATGGTGTTGAGTTTGCTAATGAATTTGGTGAATTTCAAGGGGATGCGAAAGCGGTAAAAAACGTATTGGATAACTTGGGCTTGAAAGCCAGTGGCGCCCATGTTTCTTTTGAACAGCTAAATGATAACAACCTTGATAATACGGTATCTTTTTATCAAACCCTAGGGGTTACAACGCTGATCATCGGTTGGGATGAAAGGGCCTGGCATCCACAGGGTATCAAGCAAGTGGTTAGCTTATTAAATAGCTTATCACAAAAGCTTGCGCCTTTGGGGATGAAAATTGGTTTTCATAACCACGATCATGAATTCAATGCGTTTGACAATACTACCTACTGGGATTATCTGGCGCAGCATACGGTCAAAGAAGTAGTGTTACAGCAAGATGTTGGTTGGACGACTTATGCCGGCAAAGACCCAATTGATTATGTTAAGCGTTACCCAGGACGCACTTTAACCACTCATTACAAGGTGCGTTTACCCAAAGGTACTGTCGGTAAACTGCCGATTATCGGCAAGGACACTATTGACTGGTTAAATTTATCGAAAGCTAATATCGAATTTGGCGGTACTCAATGGTTTGTCGTTGAACAGGAAGAATATCCTAATGGCTTGTCTCCGCTGGCTGCTGTACAGCAATCAAAGCAAGGGCTGGATAAGGTACTGGCGTTATTAAATGCTGATTAAAGCAGGTTCTAGGCTGCTAAGAGCTAAGACAAACATTATTACTGCAATAAGAGTCGCAGAATCTTTTTGTTAGTGGACCTGTTATTAAAACGTCGATGTTGATGAAAACCTCAGCCAGCTGCTGAGGTTTTTTTTACTATTTTTCATCCCGCCTGCATCTCTTTTCAAGAATAAAATTTATCGGCAAACTAAAAAATCTTGTCGATTTTGTATGAAATTTATTGTGACAGCATGGGAAGGTTAGTGTTTTCACTAAAAACAGTAATTATTTCTATTAAGTAAATTTAATTGTTTTACAATAGGTTAGTAAGTAATTTTTACTGATTCACAACTTTTCACATCCTTTCAAGACTCTTCATACCTACTGTTTTTAGATGACAGCGTTGTCAAAGTTGTGCCGGTGCTATTTATTAAACGTTAATCAAATTCAATAGAGAAAACGGATAGAAAATAGCGAACGAATGCCGCAGTTAGTCGTTAAAAATATATTTCTTTGACAGCCATCAGGGGAAGTTAACAGCGGCTGGTTTTATCCTAGCTGTGATAAAAATTAGAACTAATATTGTCGGAGCATGAAAATGCAAAAATTTCAAATGAACAAGGTTAACTATGCGGTTAAAGCTGCATTAACATTAGGTTTGCTATCAAGCAGTCAGTTTGCGCTGGCAGAAGAAGCTAATAGTAATAAAGCTGCTACTGAAGAGATAGAAACAATTCAAGTACGTGGCATCAGGGGCAGTGTGGTTAAGTCGCCGGAAGCCGATATTGATGAAGGCTCAATTGGTGGTACAGTGATCGTGCGTACTCGTAAGCCGTTGGAGCTTGAGTCAGGAAAAATTGCCGGTTCTGTGTTAGCGCAGCACTCGGATGTTTCGGGGGAAACCGACCCGGTAGTGTCAGGCATGTACAGCTGGAAAAATGACGAAGAAACCTTTGGTGCCATGGTGTCGTTGGTTCGTCAGGAGCGCAATTTACGCCGAGATGGTATTGAAGCCTGGAGCTGGGCAAAACGTGATATTACCCTAGCGGATGGCACCGTTTATAAAGATGTTTACAGCCCAGGTGGCGGTGGCTCTGCAATGTTTAGCCAGCAGGGGGTCAGAACTGGCGGCAACCTTACCTTGCAATATCGACCAAATGAAAATACTGATGTCACCTTTAATGCATTAGACTCTACCATGGAAATGGATAACGAAAACCAGAACTTTTTATGGCTAGCGGGTTATGGCGGCTCAGAATATACCGACATTAGCATTATTGAGCATAGTAAAGTTGGTGCTATGGCTGTCGGCGCTACCTTTGGATTATCACCGGATGGCAATAATATCCTCGATGAAACCAAAGTGCGTAATTCTGAGCTTAAAACCAAATCTTATGATGTAAAAGTAGAACATGAAGGTAATGTTTGGACTTCCAGTGTTCATCTTGGCCACACCGAAGGTACAGGTGGCTCACAGGCCGATCGAAGCGTTGGCTGGGGCGGTAATGCTGTGCATAGTTTTGATGCTTCATCGGCGAAAGATGTTAGGGTTAGCTACAGTAAAGATCCGGCAAATGCTGAGCTTTGGAATTTAGATTTTCTTCGTTATGACAGCAATGACGCCAAGGATGATGAAAAATACCTGCAAGCGGATTTCTATCGCGCTTTGGATGTCGCCATTTTTAGCGGCATAAAAATGGGGGCGAAATACCGCGACCATACCCGTGTTAATACTAAACATACCACGGATGCCCGTACCGATTTAAACTGGAGCCTGGCAGATTATTCATTAAATATGCCGTCAGACTTTCTCTCCGGTCAGGGATCTTCTGGTACCTTACGTGATTATGCGATCACTGATGCTGACAAGATCCGTCGGGAAGGGGATGCATTAGGCTGGAATTGAACCTGCAAAAAGAGCTGTTTTACGGTTTTGGCGTGATTGCCAATTACACTTACGTGCAAGGCAAGCGAAAGGAATTGCTTACTGGCCGTGACATCGATATTCCGGGCAATTCAGATCACAGTGTCAATTTTACCAGCTACTATGAGAATGACTGGCTCAGTGCCCGTTTTTCTTATAACTTTAGAACGGAATTTGCTACCGGCGTTGGTGAAGAGATCACCGATGATTATGGTCAGTGGGATGTCAATTTGTCATTTTTACTGTCTGATCATATTGCTCTGGTTGTCGAAGCGATTAACCTAACTGATGAAATCAATTATACCTATGAGCGTAACGAATTTGCCCCAGTTGGTATTTATCGTAATGGCCGACGGCTTTATGCTGGCGTCCGTATTAGTTATTAATACCATATTGAAATTTTAGACGTCTATATAGCTAAATGCTAGTTTTCATTGATTAGCTGTGCTAGAGTAGCGAAAAATTTCTGGTGTTCGTTTAAAAACAATTAAACGACTTAAAAGGGAATGTGGTGCAAGCTTAAATTTATTATCGCATGCTTAATTCCACAACTGTTCCCGCAACTGTAATTAGAGCTGAACTTATTAACCACTGGTCTGTAATTTAAGGCTGGGAAGGTAAAGTTTGGGGTACCTCTATAAGTCAGGAGACCTGCCAGAAAATAAGAGCTGAACTTTGCTTAGCAGTAGTTAATCATTGCCTGCAAAGTAAAGCAATGAAATAGATAAACCGTGCGGGTAACATGGTGGATGTATTTATCGGCGATCGTTTTTATCGCCAATCAGTATTTCCTTTCCTGCCGCACCTCTTTTGTTGTTACTGTGGTTTTTATGGCAAGCGTTCAAATACAAGCGCAAAATATTAGCTGGCAAATCAATGGCAAAACCATTGTTGATAATGTCAGTTTTAAGGTGAATAAAAACGAAGCTTTTGGCATTGTCGGCCCTAATGGTGCCGGGAAAACCTCTTTGTTAAAGTGCCTGTTTCAGGAATATCAGTTAGCCACCGGGCAAGTGCTATTTGATGGCATGCCGTTAGCTGTATTCGAGCGCAGGGAAGTGGCAAAAAAAATAGCCGTGGTCAGTCAGCAGCATGAGGCTGTTTTCGACCTTACCGTGCTCGATATCGTCAAAATGGGATTGATCCCGCATAAAGAGCTGTTTGCCCGTAATACCGATAAGGATCGTCAGTTAATTCAGCAAGCGCTGGCCAGAGTGGATCTGGCTGAAAAACAGCATCAGGTATTTAATACCTTGTCAGGTGGCGAGCAGCAGCGCTGTTTGATCGCCAGGGCGATAGTACAAAGGCCTATGGTGCTGATCATGGACGAGCCGACCAATCATCTCGATGTTTAT
This sequence comes from uncultured Thalassotalea sp., assembly GCA_964620605.1. Classification (GTDB taxonomy): domain Bacteria; phylum Pseudomonadota; class Gammaproteobacteria; order Enterobacterales; family Alteromonadaceae; genus Thalassotalea_E. The sequence goes on along the minus strand of CAZUHQ010000006.1, from coordinate 53,069 downwards.
TATCAGCATCAAATACTAAGTATAGTGAAGAAGCTCGGCCTAACCCTGATCATGACGATACATGATCTCAATCTCGCGGCTCAGTATTGCGATCGGCTATTACTGTTAGATAAGGGAAAAGTGCTGGCTTGCGATACTCCGGAGCAAGTGCTTAGGCAGTCGCTGTTACAACAGGTATTTCACTTGAATTGTTTGGTGGATAAAAACCCGTTAACTGAAAAAATGCGGGTGACGTATGCTATGACAGGTGCCATGACTGACGCAATGGCTGGTGGGGGCGACCATGCCGAGTAGCAAAGTCTTCTATACGCGATTTTTATTTTTGCTGTTGTTAGCCATTGTTTCAGTCGTTGCTGCCATGGGGTTTGGCACCGCAGAGCTTGACTTTGCCAATGTCTGGCAATGTCTGAGTGAGCAGTGCCAGCGACCGATTTATCAGACCATTTTGCTAGAAATTCGCTTGCCTAGGGTGATTATGGGATTACTGGCAGGCTTTTCCTTGGCCTCCGCCGGGGCATTAATGCAAAACGTCACCCGTAATCCGCTCGCCGATCCTTACCTTTTTGGCATAGTAGCCGGTGCCGGCTTAGGGGCGACATTATCAAGCTTGTTACCTCAGCAGTTTCACGCATTTTCGCTGCCGTTAGCCGCATTTTTAGGTGCACTTTTCGCTGTTTCTATCGTGGTGGTGATCTTAATGAATAATAACTGGCGCCGGGTCGAGCACTTATTACTCGCCGGAGTCGCTGTGTCATTTTTGTTAAGCTCAATTACCAGTTTCATCTTGTATTTTGGTGAAGCGTTTGCCAGCAATCGAGTAATTTTTTGGATGATGGGTTCACTGGCGCGTGCCGATTTTCAGGCGCTCGCCTGGATAGTGCCGGTAGTGATCACTTGTCTGGTGATTACTTTATTATTTGCTCGTCAGCTTGATGCCTTATTACTCAGTGATGAAAGCGCGCGAACGCTTGGAGTCAATGTTGCCAGGTTGCGTTTAATGGCGCTGGTGGTTTGTGCGGCGATGACCGCGGTGATCGTTTCTTATTGTGGTGGCATAGGTTTTGTCGGTTTGATGATCCCACATATAGTGCGGCCGTTTATCGGCAAAACCACGGCGAAATTAATTATCTGTTCGGGGTTGGTTGGCGGCTGCTTTTTGATCTGGGTCGATGTTATCGCCCGTACTATTATTTCCGGCCAGGAAATTCCTATCGGCGTCATTACTTCAGTGGTCGGCAGTATTTTCTTTTTATATATCATGAGAAGGATGTAAGTAAGTGTTTACTATAAAATCATTGGAAGCTGAAAATGCCAGCCAGTTCAGACCGGCAATCACAGAGAATATTGCCAATAAAACTAAACCGCCTGGGGCGCTTGGTCAGTTAGAATATCTTGCCGAGCAGCTGGCACTAATTCAAAGTGTTGAACGCGGCAGTTTGTGCCAGCAGATTGAAATCAATCAGCCGACCATGTTGGTGTTTGCCGGCGATCACGGCATTGCCGAGCACAAAGTCAGCATCGCGCCGAGTGATGTTACCCGGCAAATGGTGTTAAATTTTCTAACCGGCGGGGCGGCGATCAACTGTTTTTGTCGCACCAATGACATGGCATTAAAAGTGGTCGATGCCGGTATTAAACTGCCGCTAACGGCAGATGAAAAAGCATTATCAACTGATTTTATCGAACAGCGCCTGGGAGCTGGCACCGCAGATATCAGTGAGCAACCGGCGATGACTCAAGCACAGGTATTACAAGGGCTTGATTTTGGCAAACAGCTGGTCAATTCACTTAGCAAAGATGGCTGCAATGTTATCGGCTTTGGTGAAATGGGCATTGCCAATACCAGCTCGGCATCGGCGATTTATATCGCGCTTACCGGCGCCAGTGCCGAACTGAGTGTTGGCAAGGGCACCGGTATTAGCGCCGAACAGTTAACGCAGAAAAAAGCGCTAATTACCCGGGCCGTTGAGCGAGTAAAAAATACTGACTCTGTTGATGCCATTGAGTTGCTGGCCGAGCTTGGCGGTTTTGAAATCGTCCAGATTGTCGGTGCCATGCTGGCGGCGGCACAGGCAAAAATGGCGATTATTGTCGATGGTTTTATCGTCACCAGTGCGGCATTAGTGGCGGCCAAAATGCATCCACAAGTGAGTGATTATTTTATTTTTTCCCATCAATCAAATGAACTGGCACACCAGGCGATGCTGGAACATTTTGCCGCTCAGCCATTATTATCACTCGGCCTGCGTTTAGGTGAAGGAACCGGCGCTGCGCTGGCATTGCCTTTACTGCGCGCGGCGGCTTGTTTTTATAACGAGATGGCAAGTTTTGAAAGTGCCGGAGTCACTGTTTAATGGTTTTTCTGTTGACTAACAGACAGCAGGTTTTTTTACGGCGGCAATGGCAATTGTTTTTGCTGGCCTTGATGTTTTTTACGCGTTTTCCCGTTGGGCAAGGGCTTAAATATTCTAAGCATAGGATGAATCAGGCCAATCGTTATTTTTCACTGGTCGGCATTGTTCTCGGGATGTTAGTTGCCCTGAGTTATCTGTTATTTGCACAATATTTTCCGGTGAGCATTGCTTTAGTGCTGGCTATGGTTGTTAGTGTGTTGCTGACCGGGGCATTTCATCAAGATGGCCTGGCGGATATGGCCGACGGTATCGGCGGTGGTTATACACCTGATGCCAGATTGGCAATCATGAAAGACAGCCGCATCGGCACTTATGGCGCAATCACTCTAGTGCTGGCGCTCTTATTGCAGTTTCAGCTCTGGCTCGTTTTGGCTGAGTCTGGTTATTTTCTAATTGCTGTCATTCTGGCTTATTCGTTGTCAAGAGCGCTAGCAGCCAGCCTGATTTATAATACCGACTATGTTGCGGATTCGGCCAGCAGCAAAAGTAAGCCGTTAGCGGCTAAGCAAAGTAAAGCCGAGCTGATGGTGTTACTGGGTATTGCTGCTTTGCCTGTTGGTTATTTGCTGATAGTCATTGAAAATCCAGTTTCGCTAGTTGTCAAACTAGTACTGACCCTTTTTTTATTTCGTTATGGTTTTCGCCGTTGGTTAATCGCCAGGCTTGGCGGCTTTACCGGTGATTGCTTAGGCGCAGCGCAGCAGCTTAGTGAGCTGATAATTTATCTGGTGCTGGTTAACCATTTTATGGCTGAGGTAGCGAGCTAATGTTGCATTTGATCTTAGGGGGGGCGCGTTCTGGAAAATCCTCGTTTGCCGAGCGAACTATTTTATCCTCATTAATGCCGGGGCAAACACCGGTTTATATCGCAACCGCTGAGCCCTTAGATAGTTCGATGGCGCAGCGCATTGCCTATCACCAGCAATTAAGACAACAGCATAACTGGCGGTTAATTGAGTGTCCGTTAGCACTGGAGCAGACACTCGGCTCATTACAAGCAACAGATAAAGTATTGATCGATTGCTTGACGCTTTGGCTTAGTAACCAGCTGACTCAAGGTTTGGCTAATACCGAGCGGGCAGAGAATCATCAGATGTTAAGCGAATATTTACGTCAGGCGGTGGACAGTCTAGTGCAGTGTTTAGCCCGACATAGCAGCGATATTACCCTGGTTTCCAATGAAATTGGCCTAGGTGTGGTACCTATGGGGAAAGAAACGCGGCTGTTTATCGATCATCAGGGCTGGCTCAATCAAAAGCTGGCGCAGGTTGCGGATAAAGTGACTTTAGTGAGCGCCGGTATTCCGCTGACCTTGAAAGAGCATGGAGTTAATCGTGGCTAAAATTTATTTGCTGCGCCACGGGGAAGTCTCGGGTCCAGCCGCTCTATATGGTGATACCGATGTTGGCGTAGCGCCGCTAGTTAATGCGGCCATTGCTGACCAGCTAAGTGAGCTGGCGCTTAACATTCATCATATTATCAGCTCTCCCCTTGAGCGCTGTCTGAGTTTAGCAAAGTTAGTTCAGGCTGATTATCAAAGCTCATTGCGCATAGAACTTGGCTTAAAGGAAATGAATTTTGGCCGTTATGACGGTGTCGCCTATGACCAGCTTTACCAAGAGGCCGATAAGTGGCGGCCGCTGGAATTATTTTGGCAAAATCCGGTGCAGCATCCATTGCCCCAGGCGGAGCTGTTAACCGGTTTTTCGTTTCGTGTTCTCAAGGCCTGGCACCAAGTGCTGACATTAGCAACTGCAGATAGCGATAATAATTATTTAGTGGTTTGTCATGGCGGGGTAATTCGGATGATCCTCGCTCAGCTGCTTAATGTGGATTACCGCAACCCCGACTGGTATACCCAGCTCACTATCGCCAATGCCAGTTTAACTGAAATTGATTATCAGCAGGCAAAATGTCGGGTGTTAAATATCGCCAAGCCCTTGTTAGGCAATGGTAAAATAAATGATGATTTTTCCGGGCATAACCAAAAGTTGCTCAATACATTATCGGAGGCAAAATGAGCCATAAGACCTTAATGGTTCAGGGCACCACCAGTGACGCCGGAAAAAGCACCTTAGTGGCGGCGCTGTGTAGAATTTATGGCCGCCAGGGATTAAAAGTTGCGCCATTTAAGCCGCAGAATATGGCGCTTAACAGTGCGGTGACACCGGATGGTGGTGAAATCGGTCGGGCGCAGGCAGTGCAGGCGCAGGCGGCGAATGTATCCTTGTCGGTGGATTTTAATCCTGTTTTGTTAAAGCCGCAGTCAGATAAAAGTGCCCAGGTGATCATCCATGGTAAGGTATTTTCCAGCATGGATGCCGAGGATTACCACGATTATAAAAAGATCGCGCTTAATGCGGTGCTCGAGTCACACCAAAGGTTAACTGAAAACTATCAGCGTATTATCGTTGAAGGTGCCGGAAGTCCGGCAGAAATCAATTTGCGCGCCGGTGATATCGCTAATATGGGGTTTGCAGAAGCTGTAGATTGCCCTGTGATCTTGATTGCCGATATCGATAAAGGCGGAGTGTTTGCCCATTTAGTCGGTACGCTGGCACTGCTGAGTGAATCAGAGCAGGCTAGAGTAGCGGGATTTGTGATTAACCGTTTTCGTGGTGATATTAAGTTACTTGAATCCGGGCTAAAGTGGCTGGAGCAACGCACTGATAAGCCGGTATTAGGCGTATTGCCGTATATTCACGGCCTGCATATTGCGGCAGAAGATGCGGTGAGCCAGCAACAGGAAGTTGGTGATGCGAAATTAAAAATTATCGTGCCGGTCACGCCGCGTATCAGTAATCACAATGATTTTGACGCCCTTAGAGTGCATCCACAAATTGATTTGCAGTTTGTTTATGCCTCTGAATTTCAGCAAACTGAGCTGCCAGCGGCAGATTTAATTATTCTGGCAGGCAGTAAAAATACCCGGGCGGATTTGGCGTTTATTATCGAGCAAGGCTGGGATCAGCAGATCAAGCGGCATTTGCGCTATGGCGGCAAAGTATTTGGCATTTGCGGTGGTTATCAGATGTTGGGTGAAGCGATTAACGACCCGCTGGCGATTGAAGGAGTCGCTGGCAGTAGTAGCGGGCTGGCGCTATTACCTATTACCACTGAACTGGCGGCGGATAAAACCCTGACTAACCAGCAAGGGCTATTGAGCTTAAATGGCCTGTCGGCACCTGTGAGTGGTTATGAAATTCATCTCGGGCAAACCCAGATGGATACTGGTTTAAAGCAAATTCTTGAAGTGAAGGGTCAGATGCAGGGCGCGATAAGTAGCGACGGCCAGGTCGCCGGTTGTTATCTACATGGCCTGTTTGATAACAGCCAGGCGATCGAACTACTGGCGAGCTGGTGTGATAGCCAGGTCGATGCACATTTTGATTTGTCTCAGCTACAGGAACAGGCAATTGATAAGCTGGCAGACGTTTGTCAACAACATTTAGATTTAGCAAAAATAGAACAAATATTAGGCATGAGCTAACAAACGGGAGCAACCAATGAACGAGCAGGAAAAACAACAAAAACATCAGCAGCGTCAGCAAAAAATAAAAGAAAAAGTGGATGAGCGCATCGCAGCAGCAACCGATGATAAAGGCTTATTATTAGTGATCACCGGCAATGGCAAAGGCAAGTCTACTTCCGGATTTGGTGTCGTGACCCGCTCGGTTGGCCATGGCTTAAAGGCTGCGGTCTGCCAATTTATTAAAGGCACCTGGGACTGTGGTGAGCGCAACTTGCTGGAAAAAATGGGCGTGCCTTTTTATGTCATGAAAACCGGCTTTACTTGGGAAACGCAAAATAAAGAGCAGGACATTGCCGCGGCTGAACAGGTATGGCAGGACGCGAAAAAGTTACTGAGCGATGCTAGCATCAATACCGTGTTACTGGATGAACTGACCTATATGTTGAGTTATCGCTACCTTGATATCGATGAAGTACTGGAAACTATTGCCAACCGTCCTGAGGGGCAACATGTGGTCGTTACTGGGCGGGCGGCGCATCGACGTTTGATTGAAATGGCGGATACGGTTTCGGAAGTACAATCGATTAAGCATGCGTTTGATAATGGTATCAAGGTACAAAAAGGCATTGACTGGTAAGCTTATGAACTGGCGGATCAAAATCTTATTGCTTGGTTGCCTGTTAGTGCAAGTAAATGCCCTGGCTGAGCAAGCAGCTATGCAAAAACCAGCCAAGCGTATTATCGCGCTGGCACCTCATATAGTGGAAATGCTGTTTAATATTGGCGCTGGCGAGCAGATCATCGGCACCACAGAGCATTCGGATTACCCCAAAGCGGCTAAGGATATTCCGCGCATCGGCAATTATGCCCGTTTGAATATCGAGCAAGTGCTGGCGAGCGATCCTGATTTGATCATTGCCTGGCAAGGTGGCAATCCGAGTGATGATCTGGAACGTTTGGAAAAGTTGGGGCTGAGAATCGTTTATTCTCAGCCGGTTACTCTGGAAGATGTCGCGAAAGAGCTGAAATATTTTGCCAAGCTTACCGGACACCAGCAGCAAGGGCAGCAGCAGGCGCAGCAGTTTTTAGCGCGTTTAAAGCAATTAAAGGAGAGCTATCAGGACAAAGCCAGCATTAAAGTGTTCTATGAATTATGGCCTCGGCCGTTAACCACTATCGCCAATAGTGCCTGGCCGCAGCAGCAGCTCAATGTTTGTCGCGCGGAAAATCCCTTTGTCGAGAGCCCGACCGACTATCCGCAAATTAATGTTGAGCAGGTGGTATTAGCGGCACCTGAGATCATTATTCAGCCGGATTCTAGCAGTATGAAATCTCCGGATAGTATTGATTGGCAGCAATGGCAAGCGATTCCGGCAGTAAAACATAATGCTTTTATTCGTCCTGATGCCGATAAATTACTGCGGATGACGGCTCGTTCACTGGATGAGTTAACGATACTTTGTCAGCAAATAGATACATTTAGGACAGCGGCTAAAAACTGAACGAAAAGTCCGTCAACTTGGTGATGGAAACTACTAGCTTTTTTCTGCCTTGCGCTTTGGCAATCCTGTCTCCGTTTATCTCTCTGCTAGATGCTGAGTTACGCCATTGTCATCAGCATCGCTAATCGCCGCTGCCGGGTATAAGCTGTAATTTAGCGAAAATTTATGTAACAAGTTCAAACAATAGTGGCACTGATTAAGATAATAATGATTGGTTATGTTCCCGATAACTGTTGCTAGGTAAACAAACAAGACGCGCAAGTCAGTCCATGGAAGCTCAGCACCCGCATCCCTGCTGGTGATGCTTGCTCTTATTACCATAGCAACATCTATATTTATCAATGGACTCGCTTAACAATCACAATTTAAAGGAACATAGCCTAATGATTAATGATTAATGATTAATTGCTTAATGATAATGAATTGAAGATAATAAAAGGTAAACAAGCAAGGATGTAAGTAGTTGCGACTAGCAAAAATCATTGTTATTTTTTTTACTTTGTTACTCTGTGTTGACTTTAAGGTCTGCGCAGCATCAGAGTCGCTGAAAAAGCAGGAAACCATCGCTTTATCCAGATTAGCGCAAGGCTCAATTGAGCAAGAAATTTTTGCTAATCCCTGGCAGTTTTATCAAAATTTACAAACTGACCCGCAGCAATTTTCGACATTGAGTTCTGAGCATCAGTTATGGTTTTTAGTACGTCGGGCACAATGTGAAAACTTGCTGTATTTTTATGATAGATTTCGCCAAACCACCCGGCAACTGCGCGCCTTAATTAATGAAAAAAGCCATGCTACTGTTCGGGCCTATCTAGCTTATTACCAGGGGCTAAATCTGCAACGTGATGGTGATTATCAAGGCTCGCGCAGCTTTTTTAAACAGGCGATGTTTTTGGCTAAACACATCGATCGTCACCTTTACGTGACCGCCAAGCTGGAACTTGCTTATACTCATAGTTTATCTGAACTGTTTGATACTTCGTTAGCAGATATGCAGGAAGCCTATGTTGAAGCGTTTGCCTTAAATGATGACTTTTTAATTGCTTCGATTAATGAAGCTTATGGCGCCATTTATGGTTATATGCGGCAAAATGAAAAATCTCTGGAATATTATCAAAAAGCATTAGACAGTTATGAAAAGCTCGGCTACCAGGCACATATTGCTGAAGCGATTTATGGTATAGCAACGACTTATAGATATTGGAAGAAATACGATTTAGCGGTGGAAAATTTCAAACTTTACCAGCAAAAAATCTCTTACACCCCGAATACCAATATCAGCTATTTTGCTTCTTATGGCCTGGGAATGAGCCTGGCAGAGCAGGGAAATTGTCAGGCGGCACTGGCAGAAATAGCGCGTGCCTTTACTTTTGAGGGCCTCAAGGATTTTGATGCTGAGTTATATAAACGTAAGGCCAGCTGCTTGATCCAGCTTAATCGTTTAGCTGAAGCTGAACAGGCGCTAAACGATGCCCGGCAATTATTTCAGCAACTTCCCGAGCTACTGGGTACCGCCTGGTCTTTGGAAGTAAATAAAATAGCCAGTGAGTTAGCATTTGCCAGGGAAGAATATCAGCATGCCTATCGATTAGCTGTTGCTTATTATCAGGACTACGCGGATATTTTAATAAAAAATTCTTCTGCCCGGGTAGCTTCAACTCGTGCCGCAATGGAAATTGAACGTCAGGAAGTTGAAAAGGCACTATCCAATCAAAGGGTTAAAACTGAAGAATTAGCGCTTAAGGCACAAGTGCAGGAAACGTTGCAGCACAGATATTTTATTATCTTTTTGTTAGTCTTGTTATTTATCGTTTTGGCGGTTGTGGTTTATCAACACAGGATCAACCGTAAAATAACTGAGCTTTCGATCGTCGATTCATTATCTGGTTTGTATAACCGTCGTTATACCTTTGATTATTTAGAGAAACAAATTAATCGGGCGTCTGCCGACACCCAAGTGTTATCTATAGTGGCATTTGATATCGATGATTTTAAACAGGTCAATGACAATTATGGTCACCCAAGTGGTGATCGGGTGCTTGAGCAGGTGGCGAAAATTGCACTTGAAATCTTACGCACCGAAGATGTTATCGGTCGCATTGGGGGTGAAGAATTTTTATGTATCTTACCGAGAACCGACAATGACCAAGCGACAATGATTGCTGAGCGGATGCGGGAAAATATTTTCAATCATCAATTTATCACCGAGCAAGGGCATATTATTACTATTAGTGCCAGCTTTGGTGTTGTACATCTAACACCAGAATTAGTTGAACCCAAACGCTTTTATGCCGAGGTCGATAGCGCCTTGTATCAGGCAAAAACGCAAGGTAAGAACATTGTTATCTCATCTCGCCAAGATGCAAATACATAAATCACCGCTATCTAATGATGTTAAATTCACTTGCTAAATCTGTGCTTTTGTTGCTGCAAAGCCATATTGAGCAGCGAGGTTTTACTCCCGTTATTCACTTTGAGCTTGAAGGTTGCTACCGCAGTGACACTATCGGTAAAACAGTCAATTTCTCTCAAATTAATCAGCGTTTACAGCAGCTAAATATTGCCGGACAACTGATCCCTGAATATTGGACTCAGCAATGGGAGTATGTCTCCTTGTTTAACGGTCAATCTCCGTTAGTCGAGGCGCAATATCTGGAGCAGGCCATTCACTATTTACCTCAGCTGTTTGCCGAACAGGGGATAGAGCATACCTTGATCAAGCCTGTGGTTTGGGCGGGCGATAAAGGCAAGCTGGTGCATGGTAGTAAGAATATTTTTAGTGGCGAGCAGCGTGCGGTTCATATCCCTAATGCTATCCAGCTCAATGTTAGTGTCAATGACTCACAGGGCAATAATATTATCAGTGATGCGGGCTTTGGCGAATATTTGCAATACTGTTTTTTGCGTACCAGTTTGGCTTGCTCTTTGTTGTATCTACCGGAAGAAGAGGCGTTTGAGCGCTTTGCGTTAAAAACCCGATATGGGTTAGCCGAGGAATTGTGTTCACCGATGGATATTTCCGGTGGACATCAGGGGAGTGTCGCGCTGTATAAACAATACGGCAAACATAACCAGACTATGGGGGAAAAACCATTGGTTTATGACAGCAAACACCAAGTGATTGCCAGTGAGCATTTATGGCAGCAAACGGCGCGCATTGAGCACAGGCTTGGCGCATCCAGTGTGTTTTATAACCCTTATATTAATGTGATCTTTGCCTTATTGAATGTTATCGATGCTTTGCAGGTCTATTTAGAGCAAGAGTGTCAGGCATTATCGCCAAAAGACTTTTCGCCGCTTGCTTTGCCTCAATCTTTATATTGTCAGGGCGATGACCTTGGTGCGATTGATTTGTTCGCTCGAGATAACTGGTTTGCTGAGCGTATTGATTTCATCGCACAAAACTCGGTCACCAACCGTGACAAATCGTATCAAGGCGTTAGTATGTTAGGCACAGAGTTAAAATCTGCCATTTTAGCCCGGTATCAGCGAGCAAAAATAATCATTTAATAAAAAATAATCATGATGAATCATTTAATAAAGCAACAAAAAACACCGTTATTAATCGGTAATTCAGTCGAAGAAAAACGTCAGGAACTAAAACGGTATTTTATTAATAGCTGGCAAAGTTATGAATCTTTGTTTGCCTTGATCAACAGTGACCAGGCATTCTACTTGCGACCAGAGCCGCTGCGTCATCCGCTGATTTTTTATTATGGTCATACCGCCACTTTTTACATCAATAAGCTGATGCTCGGCAAATATATCGATAAACGTCTGGATCCTGCGTTAGAGGCAATTTGTGCGGTTGGCGTTGATGAAATGAGCTGGGACGATCTCGACAGTCGCCATTACGACTGGCCAGAAGTTTCAACCGTCAGAACCTATCGCAAGCAAGTGTTTAGTTTGGTCAATGATTTGATCGATAACATGGGGCTCAGTCTGCCTATCTCGCAGGATTCACTGGCCTGGGTGATATTAATGGGCTGTGAACATGAACGCATTCATCTGGAAACCTCTTCGGTGATCATGCGGATGCTATCGCTGGAATATTTAACGCCGAATGAGCAATGGCGGGCGTGCAGTGAATTTTCGGCGTCGCCTGACAATCAGTTGCTGCCGATCGCTGGGCAGAAAATACAACTGGGTAAATCAGACTTAGATCACACCTATGGCTGGGACAATGAATATGGTCAGCAGGAAGTTGAAGTTAAGGACTTTAATACCAGCCAATATTTGGTATCGAATCAGGAGTTTTTAACTTTTGTTAATGCCGGTGGTTATCAGCACAGCGAGTATTGGACAGAAGAAGGTCAAAAATGGCTGCACTATACCCAGGCAAGCATGCCGAGGTTCTGGTTTGAACGAGAAGGTCAATATTTTCAGCGCAACTTAACCGGCGAAATACCGCTGCCACTGAATTGGCCAGTGGAAGTGAATTACCTGGAAGCGAAAGCGTTTTGTAATTGGAAATCAAAGCAAACACAAAAATACATTCGTCTGCCAACCGAAGCTGAGTGGTATTGTCTGCGTGAGAAAGTATCCGTTGACCTGGTTAATTGGCAGGAAGCGCCGGGCAATACCAACCTGGAATATTATGCCTCGTCTTGTCCGGTCAATCGTTTTGCCCATGATGGTATTTACGATATTTGTGGCAATGTCTGGCAATGGACAGAATCGGCGATCGACGGCTTTGCCGGTTTTAGCGTTCATCCTTTGTATGATGATTTTTCGACGCCAACTTTTGATGGCAAGCATAACTTGATCAAGGGCGGCTCCTGGATCTCCACCGGCAACGAAGCGATCAAGTCCTCTCGCTACGCGTTTCGCCGACATTTTTATCAACACGCGGGTTTTCGTTATATCGAAAGTGAGCAAACGGAAATTCCACTCACTGCGGTTAATCGCTATGAAACAGATATTAGTGTCTGTCAGCAATTGGCACTGCATTACCAGGCTTATAGTGCTGGTAATGAGTTACAAGCGGTTGAAAATTTTCCTCAGCAACTGGCGCATGTTGTGCAAAAAGCGACGGAAAAATATGCACCGGCTAACAATAAATTACTGAACCTTGGCTGTTCGGTAGGTGCAACCGCCTTTGCCTTGTCGCCGTATTTTCAGCATATCGATGGTATTGATTTTTCAGCACGCTTTATTCAATTTGGTGTCAGGTTACAGCAAGGGCAAGCGGTGCGCTATCAAAGTGTCGAGCAGGGAGAGATTGTTAATTTCAACGAAATTCATGCTGAACTGGCCACGGCAGGCTATCAGGACAATATTTTATTTAGTCAGGGAGATGCGGTTAACTTAAAGCCTATTTTTAGCGGTTATGATGTCATTGTTTTACAGCAGGTGTTGGAGCAAAGCTATGATCCGAAAAAAGTGCTGCAAACCGTTCGTTCACGTCTTAATAAAAAAGGGTTATTAATTGTTGCTAGTGATTATATTTTCGAGCAGCAACTCACCGATAAGTCGAGATGGCTTAGCGGTATTAAAGTCAATGGCGAAAATGTCACTGGCTTTGACGGACTAAGCTTAGCGTTAGCTGAACATTTTAACTTACTGGAGCAACAGGACTTGCCGTTGGAGATAAAACTCAACCACAGGCAAAGTTTAAATAAATTACTTGATGTTACTGTGTGGCAACGAAAAGATGGCGATTAATTTGCAAGCTTTGCCTAAGCATCTGGATTTTGTGCAAAACATAGCCATGTCTGTGAATCCTACGCCGATTCAGTATAGCTTGAGTAATTCCTGTGGCCAGGCGTTATCGTTAAATGAGCTGGCAGCGCTCATCGGCGAGGACTTTTCTTCCCTTTATCAGGTGGCACTTGGTTATGCGCCGCTGCGTGGCAGCGAGCTGTTACGTGAAAAAATTGTTCAGTTTCATCAACAATTAAACCATCATCAAAGCCAGTTAACGGCTGAAAACGTCTTAACCTTTTGCGGCGCTCAGGAAGCATTGGCCGCGCTATACCAGTTGTTATTAAAGCCAGGTGATGAAGTGGTGGTGGTGACGCCCAATTACCCCAGTTTGACTCAGATGGCAGAGCAGGCTGGTTGCAAGGTTCAGGCGATAACATTAAGTGCAGACAATCAGTGGTGCTTAAGCTACCGAGATTTTGAGCAAAGGGTTAATGAAAATACCAAGTTGATTGTTATTAACTCTCCTCATAATCCCAGCGGCACTGTTATCGATAGCAAATTAGCAGATAAAATTTTGGCGTTGGCAGAGCGTTACAATAGCTATGTGGTGGTTGATGATGTTAGCCAGGCGAGTAATTATCATCAGCTGGCATTATCGCACTGTTTTCTCGATTACGATAAAGGCGTAGTCGTCTCGGTGATGTCGAAAAGTTTTGGCCTGGCAGGGTTGAGAATAGGCTGGGCACTATCTAAAAATACCGGGTTAATCGATTCATTATTAGCGATAAAAAGCTATGGTTCGATTTGTTGTTCGGCACTTGATGAAGCGGTGGCAACTCTGGCACTGACTCATGCGAATAAAATTGTCGGGAAAAATAATCACTTGATAAAGCAAAACATTGCGCTGTTTGAACAGTTAGTTAAAGAGTTCCCAGATACTCTTGACTGGTGCCCGCCACAGGCAGGAATACTAGCGTTAGTTGAAGTCAAAGATGTTGATGATATTGAGCAATGGGCAAAGCAGCTTGTCCAGGCAACCGGGATTTTAGCCTTGCCGGGCACGCTTTTTGGCTTAACCGGCAGTTATTTTCGTTTAGGCCTCGGGCAGCAAAATTTTTCTCAAGTGTTAGCACTCTTTAGGCATTATTTAACGCGTCATCTAGACATAAAGCCACATTAGCGAAAAATGGCAGCTAGCACCGGCCAAAACAAACAGGTGCCAGATGGCGTGGTTATAGGGGATTTTATGGTTGAGGTAAAAAATTACGCCAAAAGCGTATAATCCTCCGCCGAGACAGAGTAATAACAGGCCGTTGCCGGGCAGTGCCAGATAAAGTTGTTGTATACAAAATAATGAGATAAAGCCCAGGCCAAGATAACTGCCAACGGATATCCACTTGTTATGATTCTTTATTAGTACTTTGTAGCAAATCCCCATTAGCGCTAATAGCCATACCAAGGTCAGCATAATATCCCCTAACTGGCTGTTTAAGGTCAACAGCATCAGTGGCGTATAAGTACCGGCGATCAGTAAATAGATGGCGCAATGATCTATCAGTTTAAAGAACTGTTTTGCTTTTTCCGCAACCAGTGCATGGTAGAGCGTGGAGGCAAGAAACAGCAATACCAGGCTGGCGCCATAAATGGCAAAACTGGTGATGCGCAGCGTGTCTTGCTGGATGGCGGCGTAAAATACCAGCATGGTCAGGCCGGCAACACTTAGCAGGGTCGCAATGCCGTGGCTAACCGCATTGGCAATTTCTTCAGCCAAACTGTAGGGAGCATTCATAGAAAATATTTCAGCTAACACTTGTATGCTGAAATATATCAGAAGATGGTTATCTTAGATAGAGGTAAGACCAGAAAAAAAGAGCCATACGGCTCTTTTCACTTGGTTATCATCATGTTGGGTTTTATAGTGCGAGTTCTATCACCATTTCTTTTAACTCTTCTTTTGAGATAGAGTTGTCGTGGTTAGTATCAAAACGTTTGAAGATCGATTCGCACATTCGAATGCCTTTGTCCTGAAGTAAGCAGTCGATTAGCTCGACAAATTCGCTACGGTTGATAACGCCGTCTTTATCTTCATCAAATACTTCAAATAATTCATCTACCCACTGATTTAGTTCCATCAGCAAACCCTTTTAAAAAAATACATCTTAGCTAGACTTTATCCCTAAATGAGCGAGTTGTGAATGATTAATTTGTATTTTTGTGAAATTTTATTGATTAGCGCTTGCGATAATTCTATCAATAATATATTGTATACAATGTGGTTGATGGTAATAGCTAAGCTAGTATCATCGCCTGGTAAACGCATGTTTTGAATGTTAGTGATTATGTCTACATTCACCTTGGTTCGTTAAATAAGGCAAAATACCCCTATTGTTTTGTCTTATTGCGAAATAGCTTGAATACTTTGCGGTATTAGCCACTGTTCTCCCACAGTGGCTTTTTTTTATATTGTTAAGTCGTGTGTTTTGATCAGTTGGGCATGACCGGCAACACAGACTTGCCTGATTTTTCTGCCTTCGCTGGCAATCTTTGCCTTAATAGTGGAAGTACAGTTCATTATTCGGCCTTGCTCAAATAGGTACTCTGTGCTGTCAGTCAGCTGATGTTTAAACAAGTAACAGGCTAAAGCGCCGCAGGCACTACCGGTCGCAGATTCTTCATTAATGCCAAATGCCGGGGCAAAGTTGCGACAATATGCGGTTAATGGGCTGGCTTTTGGTGCGAGCTCAAATAAATGATAACCCGTTGCCTGGTGCTGGTTTGATAATGCGGCAATTACCTGCAAGTCAGGGGAAACTTTATCGAGATAACCAGGGGGAAGCGCAATGATAATATCGGTTAATCCGGTGGAAACTTTTTCGATTGCCAAGTTGGTAGAGCTTAGGATCGCTACTGGGATATTGAGGGATGCGGCAATTTCTTCTGCGGGCAGTTGGCCTAAAAACTGCGGTAATAGCTGTTGCAATTCAACTAAGCCGTCAGGAAAAACCGTCACAGCCAGTTTGCCGGCTTTGGTTCGCTGACGATAACTTTTTGCCGAGATCATTTGTTGCTGAAACATCAAAAAGAAAGTGGCAACGGTGGCGTGACCACAAAAATCCACTTCACTGTTCGGGGTGAAAAAGCGCAGCTGAAAATCGCATTCATCATCTTTGCTGACAAATGCAGTTTCAGAAAAGCCAAGGGAGTGGGCGATGGCTTGCATGTGTTCTGCCGATAAATCATCGGCATTTAACACCACTCCGGCAGGGTTTCCTCCGCTGGCATCTTTAGTAAAAGCGTTGACTTGATAAGCAAGTAGTTCCATAAAATAGCCGCTGAATAAATTTTTTGATGAATTTTAATAATATCAATATTAATCATATGTTTATAATATCTTTTCTAAATTTAACAAAATTTGTGTAATAAAATTGTTAACCTAGAGACTAGATAACAAAAAGAAAACCAAAGGAAGATTAATGAAAGTCATGGGTAAACTGGGGGTTGCGCTCAGTTTAGTGCTAGCGTATGGCTTCGTTGTTGCCAGCGAACAGCCATCGCTCAGCCTGGAAAACTGCCATCTGCCGGGCATCAAACAGCAAGTGCAATGCGGCAAGCTTGAAGTGCCAGAAAATTACCAGCAGCCGTCAGGCGAGAAAATTTCCATTAATTTTGCTGTGCTGCCAGCAATCGATAACAGTGGGCACAAAGAACCCTTGATGTTTTTAGCTGGAGGGCCAGGACAAGCGGCGGTGTCGCTCGCTGGTGGTTTATATCGTGCTTTTAATGAAATTAGAAAAACGCGGGATCTGATTTTAGTGGATCAGCGCGGCACCGGAAAGTCTCATCCTTTGCAATGCGAAGAAGCTAAAAAAATGGATGCTTATCAAATGCTGCCAGAAGATTTTTCTCAAGCTGAGGTTAAGCAGTGTTTATCTGAGTTAACCGGCGATTTAAGCCAGTATAATTCGGAAAATGCGATTCGTGACTTTGACGCAGTGCGTCAGGCACTTGGTCATAGCAAAATCTCTATTTATGGCGGCTCTTATGGTACTCGGGCTGGTTTAGTTTATATGCGGATGTTTCCTCAGTCGTTAGCCACTGTTGTACTTGATAGTGTCGGGCCGATTGAAGTGCCAATTGGTCTGTTTGGCCAAAGCTCTGCCCGTTCGTTTGAATTATTGCTGGCACACTGCCAGCAGGAAGCAAGTTGTCATCAAGCCTATCCCAATTTGCAGGCGGAATTTGACCAACTGAGCAGCCAGCTCGAACAAAGCCCGCTGGCATTGACTATTCCTCATCCAAGATTAGGCACTAGCACCAGCTTTAACATCAATAAGACGAAGTTTTTATCGACCATTTTTACCCAGCTTTATTCGCTTGAGGGACGCTCGTTAGTGCCATTAGTGATCCACCAGGCGTATTTGGGCAATTATGCGCCGTTTGCCGGCCTTATTGCCGCGGCTGAATCTTCCATGGAAATGTTTTCTGGTTTAACCCTCAATATTGTTTGTAATGAAGATATGCCAAAAGTCACGGCCGCGATGTTTGCCGCTGATGCGGATAATGCGTTTAATGGCGATATTTCCCATAGCGCGTGGCAAACCGCCTGTCCGCTTTGGCCAAAGTATCAACCATCGAGCGAATTTTATCATCCTGTGACTGCTGATATTCCAACCTTGATCATCTCAGGAGAGCTAGATCCGGTTACTCCGCCCAGTAACGGTGAGTATGCCGATAACAGCTTGCCTAACAGTAAACATCTGGTGCTAAAAAACAGTTCGCATACACCGGGTGTTACGCCTTGTGCCATAAATATTATCAATGAGTTTTTAGATAAAAAGTCCTTCGCTGAGCTGGAGTTATCTTGCTTAGCAGAAATACCGGACGAAACATTTATGACTGGCTTAAACGGTGGGCTGTAAGGATATATTATGATTGAAGTCAATGATTTACATAAGCGTTTTGTTAGCAAAAAAACCACTGTCAATGCCTTGGATGGCCTGTCTTTTACTGCCAAAGATGGCGAGATCACCGGCATCTTAGGACCAAACGGCGCAGGAAAAACCACCTGTTTGCGCACCCTTTATGGTTTATTATCTGCCGATCAGGGTAGTGCAACTATCGACGGTATTGAAGTGATTAAAGAGCCGTTAGCGGCACGGGCAAAGCTTGGTATTTTCCCCGATAAGTTCGGTTTATATGAACGGTTAACCGCCTATGAGCAAATTGATTATTTTGCTAGTTTGCATGGTTTAGAAGGTGAAAAGAAAAAGCAGGCAATTGAAGCCATTATTAGCGATCTTGAGATGGAAGACTTAGCGCATCGCAGAACCGCGGGTTTCTCACAAGGACAAAGGATGAAAGTAACCTTAGCACAGGCCTTGGTTCATCAGCCACAAAATTTTGTCCTCGATGAACCAACTCGGGGGCTGGATGTCATGAGTACCCGGATCTTAAGAAATTACCTCAATAAATTTAAAGCCAAGGGCCACTGCATTTTATTTTCATCTCATGTCATGCAAGAAGTGGCGGCACTTTGCGATCGGGTGATCATAGTGGCTAACGGCAAGCTGGCGGCTCAGGGAACGCCACAGGAGTTATGTCAATTAGCAGGAGAAGCCCAGCTCGAAGATGCCTTTGTTAAATTAATTGGCTCAGACGAAGGAGTGGCGGCATGATCCAGTTTAAAGCGTTACTAATTAAAGAGTTAAAAGAAGCATTTCGCGATAAACGTGCGTTGCTGGTGGCGATGAGCATGGCGTTACTGGCACCTGTGATGATCATGGTGATGTCAAAAACTATGATCAAGGATTTTGTTGATAATCCGCCCATTTACGTTAAGTTTTCTGGAGCGGAATACGCGCCAAAACTAATCAAAGCGTTTAAAGATAATAATATTCTGGACTTTGCGGATGTTCCTGAGGATGAACAGCGTAACTGGCAGCAGCGTTCAATCGAGCTTAGCATCCCCGACAGTTATCATCAGGATATGCTTGAGGGTAAACCGATAGATATTATTTTACGTGCCGATTTTAGTGAGAAATCACTCAATGCACCGCTGCGTCGTATCAAAGACGAAGTGCGCAATTTCTCTCTCGCTATCGGTTATAAACGCTTGCTGGTCAGGGGGGTAGATGTTCAGTTATTGCAACCATTAAAATTACAAGAGCAGGACACTTCATTGCCAAGCAGTAATGCGATGATCATCAGCTTGATGTTAGGACTTTATTTACTGATGGGGGCGTTTATTTCCGGTCAGTCAATATCTATCGATTCCAGCGCCGGAGAGCGTGAACGCAATGTTCTGGAGGTGTTATTATGCCAGCCAGTCAGCACGTTAAAAATTGTGCTGGCGAAACTGATGTGCTCGAGTTTAATTGCCATTATTTCCGTGAGTTTAATGTTGCTATTAACCACAGTATCGGTCAGTTTTGTCGATCTAACTAAAATCGGCGCTACCTTTAACCTTGATGTTTTTACCTTTAGCGCACTATTGATGTTATTGATCCCGCTATGTTTTTTAGCAGCGGCCTTGCAACTATTCTTTGCCTTTCAGGCAAAGACTTTTAAAGAAGCACAATCGACAGTTGCGATGTTGATCATGGTGCCGACCATGATCCCGGTTGCCATGATGATCATGGACAATAAACCAGTGTGGGCTGACTGGGCACCTATCTTTGGCCAATCCTTGTTAATGGAAGACTTGTTTAAGGGGCTGGCAGTTGACTGGCAGGCATTTGCCTTTAGCAGTTTAGCCACCATAGCACTGACGGTTGCCTTAGTGATGGCGCTGGCAAAACGTTTGCAATCGGAAAAAGTCGTGATGTCACTTGGCTAATATAGTGATCTATTTTGAGTTATTTAATGGAAGCTACTACTAAATCAGGGGCAGGTTATCACGAGGTTGATTCTAATCCTGCCCAGAATGCTGATCATCAAGCCATCTTTACCTTATGGATGACGGAGCATGAAAAACTGCTCCGTCATTTGATCAATGGCTTTGAAGCAAAACCTGCGATTCAGGACGAGTTATTTCAGGAGATTGCATTAAATATCTGGCGCGCATTACCAGGCTTTCGTCACGACAGTGCCGTTAAAACCTTTGTCGCCAGGATTGCTCATAATGTGCTGGCAAGCCATGTTGCAAAAGCGGTTAAAACTATTAAAACCGAGCCTCATGACGGGCAAAATCAAGCCACAGAAAGTGTAGCTAGCCAGGCACCGACACCGTTTCAGATGTTAGATCAAAAGCAGCGTCAACAGCGATTGGCACAGTCGATAAGACAACTTAATTTGTCATATCAGCAAGTGATCACTCTAGCGTTAGAAGGCATGAGTTATCAGGAAATTTCCGAGGTGTTATCTATTTCCACTAATCTGGTTGGTGTGCGTCTACAGCGTGCTAAAACTGCGGTAATGCAATTGTTGGGGGCAGCATGAAATACGATAATTCGCCAGTAAATGAAAAACATAAAGCCACTCTACAGTCGGAGCAGCAGGCGGAAGCTGTACTCGATATCAGTAGTTTACCGGAAAAAAATGATCAAGATGTTGTCGATACCTCAGCGATAGATCAACAATGGTTAACTCTTACTCAGGACTGGCAGCAACAGTCGTTTGAAAAAACGGATATTAATAAGTTGTTAAAGCAAAGCCAACGACGGGTTTGGTGGTCAAAAGGCTGCTTTGCACTCAATATCATTGCAACGGTATTATTATTACTACTTTTTGGCTATGGCATTGCTAATGGCCAATTTGGTAAGTTGCTAAATAGTTATTTCGGCCTGGGTGGCATTATGTCATTAATATTTGTCTATTACGAAATGAGAATCCGCCGTCACAGTTGGTCACATATAACTGGAAGCCCTACACAGGCAATTGAACACGCGATTAGCTGTTGTCAGTCGTCGATAAAATATATGTCACTGATCAAGTGGTCTGCTTTGCCGTTTGCTGCGCTAATAAACTGGTTTGTTTTTCAGTTTGCTATCCAACAAGGTAGAGCGCCACTTAAAGGTTTAGTCATTGCTAATTTAGTAATTATAGTCACTTTGATTATTACCGAAGTAATACAGCATAAACGGCGACGAGAATATCGGGAGCTTGTCGCTCGACGTGGAAATTAATAACAGTCTATGTCATCAAACTTTATTTATAATTCGGATTGGTGGCAATAATGCCAAATATTATTTGTTGTTCTTTGGTTTTTTATTCGGTATATTCAATGGAAATTGAATTTGATCTGATGATCGAAAGTTTTTACCGTATATTTTAGCTAAATCAAGTGTTCTAGCTCAGTGCAAAATGAGCTAAATCTCGCAGGTTTTTACATATACATCATGGCCTGATTCAGGCAAAATATGCGGCAATTAAAATTAGTCTAACTTTCCACTATTAACTTAACCGTTAACTGGCTGTGAACTTGAGGAATAAACATGCTTACTCGTGATATGAATATTGCTGATTTTGATGCACAATTATGGCAGGCGATGACTGACGAAACCGTTCGTCAGGAAGAGCACATTGAATTAATTGCATCGGAAAACTACTGTAGCCCGCGCGTTCTAGAAGCGCAAGGCTCACAGTTAACCAACAAATACGCCGAAGGTTATCCGGGCAAGCGTTATTACGGTGGTTGTGAATACGTTGATAAAGCTGAAGCTTTGGCAATTGAGCGCGCTAAAGAATTATTTGGTGCTGATTATGCGAACGTTCAGCCACATGCGGGTTCACAAGCCAATGCTGCGGTATTTCAGGCGTTAGTCACTCCAGGCGGTAAAGTGTTAGGTATGAGCCTGGCTCATGGTGGCCACTTAACTCACGGCTCACATGTTAACTTTTCAGGTAAATCATATCAGGCGTTCCAATATGGTTTACATCCTGAAACCGGTGATATTAACTACGAAGAACTTGAGCAATTAGCGAACGAGCACAAACCAGAAATGATCATCGGTGGTTTCTCAGCGTTTTCAGGTATCGTTGACTGGGCGCGGATGCGTAAGATTGCCGATAGTGTTGGCGCTTACCTGATGGTAGATATGGCGCACGTTGCCGGTCTGGTGGCTGCTGGTTTATATCCAAACCCTGTACCGCACGCCCACGTAGTTACTACGACTACACATAAAACCTTAGCCGGCCCTCGTGGTGGCTTGATCGTTTCAGGTTGTGGCGATGAAGAAATTTATAAAAAGTTAAATTCTGCGGTCTTCCCAGGCGGTCAAGGTGGCCCATTAATGCACGTTATTGCCGCAAAAGCGGTAGCGTTTAAAGAAGCGTTACAGCCTGAGTTTAAAGAATATCAACAACGTGTATTAGATAATGCCAAAGCCATGGTTGCAGTTTTGCAAGAACGTGGTTACAAGGTGGTCTCTAACGGTACTGAAAACCACTTATTGTTGTTAGATTTAATCGATAAAGATATTACCGGTAAGGATGCCGATGCTGCGTTAGGCCGTGCTCATATCACAGTAAACAAAAACTCAGTACCTAACGATCCGCGTTCACCGTTTGTGACTTCTGGTTTACGTTTAGGTACTCCGGCTATAACTCGTCGTGGTTTCAATGTTGAAGACACTAAAACCTTAACTGGCTGGATTTGCGACATCTTAGACGATATCAATAACGAAGAGACAATCACAGCAGTTCAAGCGAAAGTAAAAGAAATCTGTAAGCGTTTACCGGTTTACGGTTAATTAGCTGATAGCTTGCCGAGTCTCGCTAGACTCGGGTTAGACCTAAGATAAAAAGCTCAAACCTAAGGTTTGGGCTTTTTTTGTTGACTATGTTACTTTTAATTGTGGTTATTAACTTAGTTTATTGACAAATAAAGATGTTGCTATGGTGATAAAAGCAAGCATCACCAGCAGGGATGCTGGTGTTGAGCTTCCACGGACGGACTCGCAGCGTCTTGCTTGTTTACCTAGCAACAACTATCGAGAACATAGGCTGTTAATCTTTGCTAAGTGATATATTATTTAATTCACTTGGTTTAACCCGTTACATCCCTTTGGAAATACTTTAAAATACTGGCATTAATTTAAACAGAGTAACGCCTTAATGTATTGTCCATTTTGTACTGCAACCGACACTAAAGTTATCGACTCCCGTTTAGTGGCCGACGGTCATCAAATTCGCCGTCGCCGTGCCTGTGTTGCCTGTAACGAGCGTTTTACTACTTTTGAAACTGCTGAACTGGTGATGCCACGGATCATTAAGCGTGATGGTTCACGCGAGCCCTTTAATGAAGACAAGCTGCGTAGCGGCTTAGTCAGAGCGTTGGAAAAACGCCCGGTCAGTGTCGAGCAAACGGAAAAAGCGATCAATCGGTTAAAATCTCAGCTTAGAGCGACCGGTGAGCGTGAAGTCTCCAGTGAAATGCTTGGCAATATCATCATGGAGCAGTTGAAAAGCCTGGATAAAGTAGCTTACGTTCGCTTTGCTTCTGTTTACCGCTCTTTTGAAGATATTAAAGAATTTGGCGAAGAAATTGCCCGTTTAGGTGATGAAAGCTAGATGGCTGCTGAATTCTCCCTAGCGGATCATAATTTTATGGCGCGGGCAATCGAGCTTGCCCGTAAAGCCCATTATACCACCTCGCCTAACCCGAGAGTCGGCTGTGTGCTGGTTAAAGACGGTGAAATTGTCGGCGAAGGTTATCATCAAAAAGCCGGTAGTGCTCATGCCGAAGTCAATGCCATAGCGCAAGCAGGCGATAAGGCAAAAGGCGCCACTGCCTATGTCACGCTAGAGCCATGCTCGCATTTTGGCCGTACCCCGCCTTGCGCTCAGGGGTTGATTAACGCTGGTGTCAGTAAAGTGATTGCCGCCATGGTCGATCCTAATCCTCAGGTATCCGGGCGCGGACTGGCGATGCTGGAACAGGCGGGTGTTGTTTGTCAATTCGGTTTGTTGGAAAACGATGCCAGGGTGTTAAATCCCGGTTTTATTAAACTGATGACGGAAAAAATGCCTTATGTGCGCTGCAAGCTAGCGGCCAGTCTCGATGGTAAAACTGCAATGGCCAGTGGTGAAAGTCAGTGGATCACGGGAACAGCAGCGCGTCAGGATGTGCAGAGGCTAAGGGCGCAAAGCTGCGCGATTATCTCAGGTGCAGATTCAGTCATTTATGATCAAGCGCGGATGACAGTGCGCTGGTCAGAGCTTGGCGAGTTAAAAAACAGTTATCAGGAAAGTGAACTGCGTCAGCCACTTAGGGTGATAATCGATAGTAAAAACCGTTTAACACCTGAACTAAAATTATTCTCAGAGCCATCGCCTATCCTTATTATCAGCACTCAAGTTGAAAGTTTACATACTTGGCCCCATTTTGTTGAACAAGCTGTGGTAAAAACCGCGGCTGATGGCCAATATGCAGACTTAATCGAGGTCTTGGCATTATTGGCAGCAAAAGGGCTTAACGATGTATTAATCGAGTCGGGTCACCGGTTAGCGGGGGCTTTTATTGAGCAAGATTTGGTTGATGAGTTAATTTTATATCAGGCACCTAAACTGCTTGGTGATAGCGCTCAGGGCTTAGTGGCAATGCCAGAGATTCAAGCGCTTAATCAGGCTAAAGCCTTGAGTTTTAGTGATACCACCTTGGTCGGGCAAGATCTAAGAATTACCGCCAAGCTAACAAAAAATTAATATAGAGAGTGAATATGTTCACTGGCATTATTGAAGCCATAGGCTCAATCAAAACCATCAGTATTAATCATCAGGGCGCGCGCTTAACCGTATCTTGTCCTACGCTGGATATGAGCGATGTTAAGCTCGGCGATTCTATTGCCACTAATGGTATTTGTTTAACGGTAGTGGCTTTTGACAGCCAAAGCTTTAGCGCTGATGTTTCTAATGAAACTTTAACTCGTACTGCATTTGGCAGTTATCAGCAAAATCAACAGGTTAATTTGGAAAAAGCGATGTTACCAACCACAAGGTTTGGCGGCCATATCGTATCCGGTCATGTTGATGCGGTCGCGGAAATTAAGTCAATTAATAATGATGGTAACAGTGTCGAATACTGGCTTAGCATGGCTAGTAATATTGCACCCTATATTGCAGAAAAAGGTTCGATTACCGTCGATGGCATCAGCTTAACGGTCAATAGCTTAAAGCAAGATCAGTTTCGCTTAACGATAGTGCCGCATACCACAGAGCAAACTATTATCCCTGGTTATAAAATCGGCACTAAGGTCAATATTGAAGTGGATGTAATGGCGCGTTATATCGAGCGATTATTACAGGCAAAACAGACAGAAAATCCAAGCGGTGGGGTTACCGAAGCCTTACTGGCAAAAAGCGGATTCATTAACAATTAAGAGGCAGCTATGAATTTACATTCTCCTAAAGAGATCATCGAAGACATTAAACAAGGTAAAATGGTTATCTTGATGGATGATGAAGATCGCGAAAATGAAGGTGACTTTATTATGGCTGCCGAGCTGGTAACGCCAGAAGCGATTAATTTTATGGCAACCCATGGTCGCGGCCTTATTTGTATGCCGATGTCGAGAGAACGTTGCCGCCGGTTAAATCTGCCGTTGATGGTCGATAAAAACGATGCCCAGTTCTCAACCAACTTTACCGTGTCTATTGAAGCAGCCTCCGGCGTCACTACTGGAATTTCTGCTGCCGACCGTGCTACTACTGTGCTGGCTGCGGTGGCAAAAGATGCCAATCAACACTCTATTGTCCAGCCAGGCCATATTTTTCCATTGATGGCAAAAGATGGCGGGGTGCTTAATCGCGCTGGTCATACCGAAGCTGGTGTTGATTTAGCGCGTTTAGCAGGTCTTGAACCAGCCGCTGTGATTGTCGAAATTCTCAATGAAGACGGTACTATGGCGCGTCGTCCAGATCTGGAAGTGATCGCCGAGAAACACGGTTTGAAAATGGGCACTGTCGCAGACTTGATCGAATACCGTAATGCCAATGAAACGACCATTGAACGTATTTCTCAGTGTAAATTACCGACTGCCTTTGGTGAATTCGAGCTTACCGTGTTTAAAGATACAATTGATGGTCAGGCACATTTTGCGCTCACCAAAGGGGAAATTAAGCGCGATCAGCCAACTTTAGTCAGGGTTCATTTGGAAAATACCTTTAGAGACTTATTGTTTAGCCAGCGCGAAAGTGTTGCTAAGTGGCCAATTGGCAGTGCATTGGAAAAAATCGCTCAGGAAGGTGGCGTATTGGTATTATTAGGTAAACATGAGTCACCTCAAGAGCTAATAGAACAGGTAGAAAAATACGCTAAACTCGATGCAGGTGAAACCATTAAAGAAGTGAAACGCCATATCGGTTCACGTAATGTTGGTGTTGGTTCGCAAATATTATCTAACTTGGGCGTAGGTAAAATGCGCCTGTTAAGCTCTCAGGTAAAATATCATTCGCTTTCCGGTTTTGGCCTGGAAGTGGTGGAATATATTAGCGAATAGCTAATATTGCTGCTAAATGAGTGAAGAAAACGCGATCATCTGATCGCGTTTTTTATTTTCAGCCCTAAACCACCTGTTTCAGTAGGTGGTTATCATCAAAAAAGAGCTTTGCCTGAAAAAGTCAGTTGAAAATACTATTTGGGTTTATTGGCTGACTGGTTTGTCGAGGTTGCTCGACGGCAACCAGAGAGGGATAACGCGATCCCTCTCTGGACTCTCGGTAACTGCTCCTGCGTTACTCTAATGGCCTGCTTCCATGCAGGAATCCCGCGCTGCTAGTAAATGTTGATACTAAAATTCAACACCTGCTTTCGATGTAACGCTAAGAAGGCACTGCGCTCCTTGCCATCCATGGCACCGCACGTTACCTTTCATCCCTGAATATAATCCCTGTGCCTGCTTAGCTTTGTTGGCATCCATGCCAACAATACATGCAGTAAGCGTTGGATTTTAGTCATTTGCTCAAAGCAGACTGAATGCCTTGTTCGCGTTGAGTGATTTATCTCGCTGTGTTGAGCTAATGCTTTAAAAAAATGATAGCTCCGGGTTCAAATAAGATTCCGGACAGGAGTGTATACACTGGAGAGACCCACTTCGAGGGGGCTCAATGAAAGCCACCTTCTTTAGAAGGTGGATATTTACTTTTGGCCTTATTTTCTATTTAGTTTAATTTTGGCGGTTGACGATGTTGAGTTGCCTGTTCAAAACCATAAGCGGCTTCAATCAGTACACCTTCTTTGAGTTGACCGGAGAAAAATGACATTCCAACCGGCAAACCATGAACATAACCCATGGGCACGGTAATATGCGGATAGCCGGAAATTGCGGCGGCGCTGGATGCAGCGCCTAAATAATGGTCGCCATTTACCAAGTCGATTTTCCATGCCGGTCCTGTAGTGGGCGCAATAATCATATCCAGCTGATGTTCAGCTAATAATTTATCTATCCCTTGTGCCTGAGTGGAGGACTTTGCTAGTGCCAGGGCGTCAAGATATTCCTTATCTGTCAGTTCTCCTTTTTGCTCGGCCATCTTCATGATTTCCTGCTGAAAATAGGGCATTTCCTGTTTAGCGTGCTGATTATTAAAGGCGATGATATCTGCAAGGGATTTAGGTAATCCTGCTTTAGTTTGCGACAGGTAGTGCGCTAAATCATGTTTAAATTCATAGAGTAAAACAGTAAATTCAGCCTCACCCCACTTACTTTGAGTCTCAAAAGTTAAATCATCAACAAGAATCGCGCCTTGTGCTTTTAATAGCTCAAGATTTTGCTCAAATACTTTATCTAACCCTTGATGATAACCCATGAGATCTCTGGCGATACCGATGCGTAGACCTTTAAGGCCATCAGCTTTTAGATGAGAAAGGTAATCAATAGTTGATACTGTGGTGTTTGGATCGTTTTTATCTTCTGCGACCATGGCGCTGAGTAAAATCACCGCATCGGTAACACTTCGCGCCATCGGGCCTGCGGTGTCCTGGCTATGAGCGATTGGAATAATACCGTCGCGGCTGACCGTGCCTAACGTTGGTTTGATCCCCACTATGCCGTTAATGGCAGATGGACAAGTGACTGAGCCGTCGGTTTCTGTGCCGATCGCCACTGTTGCCAGATTCGCTGCAATGGCTACACCTGAGCCTGAACTTGAGCCACAAGGGCTAGTTGTTGTGTCATAAGGATTTTTTGTTTGGCCATATAAACCACTCCAACCACTGGATGACGCGGTCGAGCGAAAGTTTGCCCACTCACTTAAATTGGTTTTACCTAAAATAATGGCGCCAGCTTTTCTTAGTTGCTGAACGACAAAGGCATCGTCTTGTGGAAAATTTTTAGCCAAGGCATGCGAACCGGCGCTGCTGCTCATGCCGTCGACAGTATCGATATTATCTTTTAGTAATATTGGAATGCCGTGCAGCGGGCCAACCAGGCCAGAAGTTTTGAGCTTTTGATCCAGGGCTTTGGCTTGGGCTAATGCCTGTTTATTGAGCTGTGATACTGAATTTAAGTGTTTACCTTTGCGGTCGTATTTTTCAATTCGGGCGAGATAATAATTAACTAAGGCTTCACTGGTCAGTTCGCCGTTTTTCATTTGCTGATGTAACTCAGCTATGGTCGCCTGTTCGCTAATTGCTGCCAAGCTCGGCAGAACAGGAATCAGCACCAGGATTAAAATTATTAGTTTGTTACGCATATGGTGACCTTCTAGTTATTTTTTTACGTTATACCAATAAATAACGAATATCGTCCAGCATTCGTCGGTAAAAGCAAATAGAGATAGATGATAGTTTGGTGAGATTTGTTCAGAATTTGAGACAGAAATAACAAAGGCTAGCTAACTAGCCTTTGTTTGGTGTTTAAGTAGATGCTGGTTTAATCAATAAACTGTTTGATTTTAGCCAGTATGCCGTCGCTGTCTAAACCAAGTTCGTGATGAATTTCTGTTTGTGTGCCGTGTTTGATAAAGTTATCCGGTAGGCCGATGTTAAGAATTTTCACCGTTAGCCCCTGACTAAGGACGTATTCGTTAACCGCAGAACCTGCACCTCCGGCAATAGCGTTATCTTCCACTGTCACTAGATACTGATGATTTTTAGCTAGTTGCTTGATTAGCTCTTGATCTAATGGTTTAACAAAACGCATGTCAACCAAAGTCGCATTGAGCGCTTTTGCGGCAATTTCAGCTTGGGAAAGCGTCGTGCCGAAATTTAACAGCGCGATATTCTCACCTTGTTCAATCACCCGGCCTTTGCCAATTTCTATGGTTTCATTGATTTCAGGTAATTCAGCGCCAGTGCCGTTACCGCGCGGATAACGTACTGCTGCTGGGGTTGCCATTTGATGCCCTGTGGTGAGCATTAACTGACATTCGCGCTCATCTGACGGCGTCATAATCGTCAGGTTCGGAATACAGCGCATAAAGCTTAAATCGAAAGACCCTTGGTGGGTCGGACCATCGGCACCAACAATACCGGCGCGGTCGATGGCAAATAATACCGGCAAATTCTGGATGGCAACATCGTGGATCAGTTGATCATAACCGCGTTGCAAAAAGCTTGAATAGATGGCGACCACCGGATGCTGTCCACCGATTGCCAGACCGGCAGCAAAAGTGACAGCGTGTTGTTCGGCAATTGCGACATCGTGATATTTTTCCGGAAAGCGCTGACTAAATTCCACCATGCCTGAGCCTTCGCGCATCGCTGGGGTGATTGCCATTAATTTGCTATCGATTTCAGCGGTTTTACATAACCAGTCGCCAAAGATCTGTGAGTAAGTGGGTAAACTCGGTTTGCTTTTCGGCAGTTGAGTGTCGCTTGGATCAAATTTCGGTACCGCATGGTATTTGATCGGATCTTGCTCCGCTGCCTGATAACCTTTACCTTTCTTGGTGGCGATATGCAGTAATTGCGGGCCTTTTAAGTTGCGCATATTACTGATGGTATCGACTAAACCGTTAACATCATGACCGTCGATCGGACCGATGTAATTAAAACCAAGTTCTTCAAAAAAGGTACTGGGCACCACCATGCCTTTTAAATGTTCTTCGGCGCGGCTCGCCAGCTCCTTGATTGGCGGCAGGTTTTTCAATATTCGCTTGCTGCCTTCTCGTATCCCGGTATAAAACGAACCGGATAACATTTTTGCCAGGTGGTTGTTTAACGCACCGACATTTTCAGAAATCGACATTTCGTTATCGTTTAAGATCACCAGCATGTCTTTATGAATATCACCGGCATGGTTCAAGGCTTCAAACGCCATACCGGCGGTCATTGCGCCATCACCGATAACGGCCACGGTTTTGCGATCTTTGCCTTCTTTTTCCGCGGCAACTGCCAAGCCCAGTGCAGCTGAAATCGACGTGCTGGAATGGCCGACACTTAAGACATCATATTCACTTTCTTCACGCCATGGAAACGGGTGTAAACCATCTTTTTGTCTGATGGTATGCAATTGATCGCGGCGGCCGGTGAGTATTTTATGCGGATATGCCTGATGGCCAACGTCCCAGATCAAATGATCAAAAGGGGTGTTATAAACATAATGCAATGCCACTGTTAATTCTATGGTGCCTAAACCTGAGGCAAAGTGGCCACTACTTTTACTGACGGAGTTTAATAAATAACGACGTAGTTCATCACTCGCTTGCTTTAATTGATTGTTTTCCAGCTGGCGTAGATCTGCCGGACTATTAATGCTAGCCAGCAGTGGATATTGATCAAGGTTTATAGTCATAGTTATTATTCAGTACCTAATTAGCTGGTACGTTTGATGATAAAGGTCGCAAATTCCGACAAATTCTGTGTATTGTAAGGCAAAGTTGCTAAAGCTTGAAGTGCTTGTTGGTATAAGTCGTCTGCTTTTTGTTGCGCCCCGACTAATCCCAATAGTGCTGGATAGGTGCTTTTATTCGCTGCCTGGTCAGAACCCGCCGGTTTGCCAAGCTCCTGTTCGCTGGAGGTGATATCGATAATATCATCGCGAACCTGATAGGCTAAGCCAACAGATTGGGCAAATTTCGCCAGTGTCTGTTTTTCTTCACAAGTGATAGCTGAAGCGCATTCTGCTGCCATTAATACTGAGGCTTCTAACAACGCGCCGGTTTTTAACGCGTGCAATTGTTCTAATTGGATAAGCGAAATTTGCTGACCTGTTGCAGCTAAATCCAATGCCTGACCGCCGCACATCCCCTGATAACCACTGGCATTGACCAGTAGTTGAATTAGTTTTACTCGTTTTGAGGCGACATCAGCAGAAAATTCATGGTTGGCGAGAATGTCAAACGCCAAAGTTTGTAGGCTGTCGCCTGCTAAAATGGCGGTAGCTTCGTCAAATGCCTTATGACAGGTTGGCTGGCCGCGGCGCAGATCGTCATCGTCCATTGCCGGTAAATCATCGTGTAACAATGAATAAGCATGAATACATTCGAGCGCCGCCGCGATACCGTCGATATCTTTAGCATTAACGCTTAGGCATTCTCCGGTCAGGTGTGCCAGATAAGGACGCATTCGCTTGCCACCAATTAGCAAGCCATAACGCATCGCAGCCAGCAGCTTTTCGTCATTTACGGTTAACGCGTCGAGCTTGTTAATTAAATAATGATCGGTTCTGGCTTGTACTTCTTTGAGCTGAGCTAATGGTGCCACTATGCTGGATTCTCGTCGCTATTAAAATCAGTCAAACTTTGTTCGCCGTTATTATTCATTAATATTTGAATGCGTTGCTCGGCATCTTTTAACTTGTCCTGACTGACCTTGCTTAAGCTTAGCCCTCGCTCGAACAATGCCATCGAATCTTCCAGGCTTAGTTCGCCTTGTTCGAGGTTTTTTACTATGGTTTCGAGTTCACTTAGCGATTGTTCAAAGCTTAAGTTTTCAACCTTTTTCCTGGACATAATAGTACTCTGTGTCTCTGCGGGTGTTGCAATATCTTAACCGAAACACTTGCTGTGTTGAAATTTATGCGCAACTTACCCTAGCTGGCACTAATGGTCAATGATGGTTATATTGATAAGATGGTAAAAATATTCATTTTATCGCTTAAGTTATTGACAATATGGGCGATAATAAAAGAAAGAACAATGAAAAAATACGCTGTTACTGTTTCGTTTTGTTTGACTTTAGCTATCAAAAAAATAAGCGTATTTGTATTCGCCTATCAACAATCCTTAGGGTATTATCAAATGGGCTGTTGATTTAGCAAGGTATTTTGGAGGCATTTGTGGATTTAGCTACGCTACTGGGAATTTTAGGGGCCATAGGTTTTATTGTCATGGCCATGGTCTTAGGTGGCGATATCAATATGTTTATTGATACTCAGTCTATTCTTATCGTGTTTTGTGGTTCAATTTTCATCGTGTTGGCTAACTACAATATGGGCCAGTTTTTCGGCATAGGAAAAATCATGGCTAAGGCATTTATGTTCAAAATTGAGCAGCCGGAAGAGTTAATCGAAAAGTCGGTAGAAATGGCTGATGCTGCTCGTAAAGGGGGCTTTTTGGCACTGGAAGAAGCAGAAATTTCCAATGCCTTTATGCAAAAAGGCGTCGATATGCTGGTAGATGGTCATGATGCCGATGTGGTGCGCGGTACCTTACAAAAAGATATTCAATTAACTACCGAGCGCCATGAAACCGGTATTGGCATGCTGTCGGCGCTGGCGGATGTTGCGCCTGCGATGGGGATGATAGGCACGCTAATCGGTCTGGTTGCCATGCTGTCAAATATGGATGACCCAAAAGCGATTGGTCCTGCGATGGCGGTCGCCTTATTAACTACCTTATATGGTGCGTTTTTGGCAAACGTTATTGCCATTCCAATCGCCAATAAATTAAAAATTCGTATGGCGGAAGAAAAGCTTAATCAGGAATTGATCCTGGATGCGGTATTAGGGATTCAAGATGGTCAAAACCCGAGAGTGATCGAAGGTTTGTTAAAGAATTACCTCGCCGAGGGTAAACGTTCGATAGATACCACAGAAGAATAGCGAGGCAATTATGGCAAATCCTCCAGAATGTAAATGTCCACCACCCGGGTTACCTCCCTGGATGGGCACCTTTGCTGATTTGATGTCGCTGCTGATGTGCTTTTTCGTATTACTGTTGTCGTTTTCAGAGATGGATGTACTCAAGTTTAAGCAAATCGCCGGTTCAATGAAATTTGCCTTCGGGGTACAGAATAAAATTGAAGTCAAAGATATTCCTAAGGGTACCAGTATTATTGCCCAGGAATTTCGCCCCGGTAAACCGGAACCAACACCAATTGAAGTGATCCAACAGCAAACGGTGGAAATGACTCAACAAATGTTGGAGTTCCAGGCTGGTGATGAAACTTCTGCCGGTGGCCGTCAGGAACAGCGGGGTACCGAGCGTGGTGGTCAATCTCAAAGTACTGCGGATCAAATGTCGGCGCAGGCTGCGCAAAAAGCGAAGGATGAATTAGAGCAAGCGTCACAGGAACAAGTAAACGAGTTAGTGAAGAAGATTGCAGAGCAGCTGGATCAACAGATCCAGGACGGGGCGATCGAGCTTGAATCTTTAGGGCAGCAAGTGATTATTCGTATTAAGGAGAATGGCGCATTTCCATCAGGTTCCGCGTTTTTACAGCCGAAGTTTCGCCCTATTATTCATGAAATTGGCGAGCTGTTAAATACTGTGCCGGGGGAAATCATGGTGTCGGGTCATACCGATAATCAGGGGATTGCTTCTGAGCTTTTTACCTCAAACTGGGATCTTTCCAGCAAGCGGGCGGTGGCTATTGCCCATGAGCTGATAAAAGTGCCAGGTTTTGATCAAAGCCGTATGGTGGTTGCCGGGCACGCAGATTCCCGACCGTTAGTGCCAAACACTAATGCGTTAAATCGTCGCCGTAACCGACGGGTGGAAATTGCCATTAATCAGGGTAAGGCAAAAGCGACCGAGCCTTATTCGATTATTAAAAGTGATAACTAATTAAATTTGCGCTATATGACGTATTTACTAAAAGGATCTCAATGAGATCCTTTTTTGTTATACAGCCCCATGGCCTTAAGGTATAATGCGCGCCAATAATTTTTGGTGTAGTTGTATTATTCGGTATTGTTATGAAGTTTATTGTTAAGTTACAGGCGGAAATTGCGATAAAAAGTCGCCCTGTACGCAAACGTTTTACTAAGATTTTAGAATCTAATATTAAAAATGTTTTGCGTCGGGTCGATGAGCAGGTAACGACCAAAATTAACTGGGACAGTATTGAAGTTAACAGTAAAAATGACGATAGCAAAAATCGTCAGCAGTTAATTGATACTTTAAAATGCATTCCTGGTGTTGCGATGTTTATCGAAGTGCAGCGCTATGATTTTACCGATCTACACGATATCTATGAAAAAACCTTAGCGGTTCATGCCGCGACGATTGAGCACAAAAGCTTCTGCGTGCGGGTCAAGCGTACTGGTGATCATGATTTTACCTCATTGCA
The DNA here is from genome assembly GCA_964620605.1 of uncultured Thalassotalea sp. GTDB lineage: Bacteria > Pseudomonadota > Gammaproteobacteria > Enterobacterales > Alteromonadaceae > Thalassotalea_E. Next base: position 18,647 of record CAZUHQ010000006.1, on the reverse strand, counting down.
AATAGAGCAATATGTCGGTGGCGGGTTAAATCAGGCGGTAGCAAGCGCGAAAGTGCAATTACGCAAGCCACAAGTGACGATAAATTTGGAAGTTAAACGCAATGATCTGTTTATTGTTACCGATAAATATAGCGGGTTAGGCGGCTTTCCAATTGCTACTCAGGAAGATGTCTTGTCATTAATGTCGGGTGGCTTTGATTCTGCGGTGTCCAGTTTTCAGATGATCAAAAAAGGTGCTCGTACTCATTTTTGCTTCTTTAATCTTGGTGGCTCCGCTCATGAAGTTGGTGTTAAAGAAGTCAGTTATTATTTATGGAACAAGTTCGGCGCGTCACATCGCATCAAGTTTTTTGCCGTTGATTTTGAACCTGTAGTTGCCGAGATCCTTGATAAAATCGATAACGGTCAAATGGGCGTGGTGCTAAAACGTATGATGATGCGCGCCGCAGCGAAAATTGCGGAAAAACGCGGCATTCAGGCGCTGGTAACCGGAGAAGCCTTAGGCCAGGTTTCGAGTCAAACTTTAACCAACTTAAATGTAATTGACAGGGTAACGGAAACATTGATTCTTCGACCGTTAGCGGCTTATGATAAACAGGACATTATCGATATCGCCCGTGAAATAGGTACCGAAGATTTTTCTAAAACCATTCCCGAATATTGCGGTGTGATTTCGAAAAAACCAACGGTAAAAGCGGTATTGTCAAAAATTGAAGCGGAAGAAGCAAAATTTGATTTTTCTATTTTAGAACAGGTCGTTGAAAATACCCGTATTTTTGATATTCGTGATATTGGTGATGCTGCTGAGCAGGAAATTCATGCGGTAGATGAAGTGGCAGATATTCCTGAAAATGCCGTAGTACTTGATATTCGCAGCCCGGAAGAAGAAGATGAAAATCCACTCGAGCTTGAAGGAGTGGAAGTGAAACATTTACCTTTTTATAAGCTGGCAACGCAATTTGGCGATCTCGATCAGTCAAAAGATTACCTGCTCTATTGCGATCAAGGAGTGATGAGCAAATTACAGGCGCTTTATCTAATCGATAACGGTTTTAAAAACGCTAAGGTTTATCGCCCATAAATATTCTCAGTGCGCTTAAGTGCAGTGTGTCGATAAGTCTACTCAATTTTGTTGTTCTAACGCGATAATTACTTGAGTTAATTTGGTGTTTTCAGGGGCTGGAATATTCAATCGCTTGGCCGCCTGTACGATAAAGCCATTGATATGCGCAATCTCCGTTTTTCTGTGATTGAGAATATCACTGCGCATCGAAGAGCAGTTTTTTGCGGTGCTTTTTGCCACTGAGAGCACTAATGCTTTCAATTCTTCTAATTGAAAGTCTTGCTCAAAGTGTTTAGCGACTAAGATAAATTCTTTTAAGATTGCTTGGATCTGTTCTTGATATTCTGGTGCTGTCAGTGCGCCGTTATCACAGTTATTAATCGCGGTTAATGGGTTGATCACGCAGTTTATTGCCAGTTTTCGCCATTGTTTTTGTTTTATATCATCATACCAACAAGTTTCAGGAAGCGCTTGATGTAAAGCCTCTGTTATTAATTGACACTGTGCTTGAGATGTTCCCCCTTGTAGCAGGCCTAAATCACAGCTCCCTAAGCCTGTATGAGTGATTGAAAATGCATTATCTTTTTTGCTGGCATGTGTTGTTAGCAAGCTTAGTAATAGCTTGTTTTTAGGAAGATCTTCTTCCGCTAACATACCGTTATGACACAAGATTATTGGTGTGCTTTTATTGATAAAAGGCAGATAATCGTCAAAGGCTTGTTGAAAACTATAGGCTTTTAAGCAAAACAGCACTATATCTGCCTGTTTAAGTTGTTCTTTTTGAATGTGATTAATCTTGGTTAATACTGTGCCTTTTGCATTCGTAAAACTTAAAGAATCTGGAATATTTTTCGTGTCAGCCGAACACAGTAAAGCAACCTGATTATCTGGATGCTGGCTTAGCTTGTGATACCAGAGTAAACCAATCGCGCCTTGTCCAACGATAACTATTTTCAAAATCGACCTTTGTTTTGCACTAAAAATATCTATAGATAATATCAATGATGTGAGGGAGTGGCTATTGAGAAACTTGCACCAGAGAATTATTTTTGGCTATGTTCCATTTAATTGTGGTTATTATCTAGCCCCTTGATAAATAAGGGTGTTGAGCTTCTATGGACGGACTTGCAGCATCTTGCCTGTTTACCTAGCAACAACTACCAGGAATATAGCCTTATTTTTTATTGATCTGCTTTTTGCTATGATGCGGCAAAACATTAATAGAGAGATACAGTTATGCCTTCAATGGATATTGTTTCAGAAATAAATTTAGAAGAAGTGCGCAATGCCACTGAAAATGCCACTCGTGAATTAGACACTCGTTTTGATTTTCGTGGCGTCGATGCCAGCTTTGAGTGGAAAAAGCCGAATGTAATTGTTAAGGCGGAAGGGGATTTTCAGGTCAAGCAATTAGTAGATATGTTACGTTCACAATTAACTAAACGGCAGATTGATGCTAAGGCTATGTCGGTTGGTGATCCTGAATTTTCCGGTCGCAGCTGTTCGGCGACTTTGAGTTTTAAAGAGGGGATTGAGCAGCCGGTGGCGAAGAAAATTGTTAAGCTGATCAAAGACAGCAAGCTTAAAGTGCAGGCGGCGATTCAAGGTGAGCAGGTGCGAGTAACCGGGAAAAAACGCGATGATTTACAAACTGTAATGCGTTTAGTGAAAGATGCAGATTTAGAGCAGTCGTTCCAGTTCACTAATTTTAGGGATTAAACCTGTATCATAAAAATATAGAATTCTTGTTGCGAAGCTCAACTTTGATGGTTGAGCTTTTTTATTGAATGATATTATCGCTAAATGAATTTAGGCTGATCCATAACTCTTTTCTGTTAAGCGGTGTTTTGTCCGACAAGTACGGATTTTTCAGAGAAAACACTTTAAGTTTATCGCTCTTGATATTATCGAGTACAGCTTGGTAGTGGCGATAAAATAATTGATCAAAACTGCCATCGTTAATGGCTTGTTCAAGCCCGTATGTAATGTCTTGTGCCAAGGCTTGATTATTGTTCGCTACGTAATAATAGTAAGCGGTGGGGTAATGTATTAATACGCTATTATTTATGGTGATATCCAGCATTTTATGCGCTTGATACTCACGCTGAATTTCAACAATGGAACGAGGAAAATAATCGAAACGGCGTTTATCCAGCATTAAGAACAAGCCTTCAAAATTACTGCCTTTTTCAACGCGAATGTTGTTACTTTCCAAAACCTTAGTATCACTCCAACTATGAAATTGTCCCGGCACTAAGCGCTTAAACTCTGCTATGGTTTGAATATCGTCAAACAGGGCTTGTCGTTGTTTATTGACTAATGGCAAACGCCAGCCATTTAAGCCTTTAAGGATCGGAATGCGCACCGGTAAGGCTATCTGTTCACGAGCCATTGTTGCGCCGCCATAAATCACATCCAGCTGCTTAGCTTTATTGATAAAGCCAAAGGCGCGATCTTTCGGCAGTTGTCCGGAAAAATTCACTACCTGATAGTTTTTATCCGGTAAATAGCTGAGCGCGTGCTTTAACAGCTGGGTTTGGTAACTACTCTGGTGAGAGCCGTATAAAATAATATCTTCTGCACTTAGCGTGCTCGAAAATACAGAGGTAACTAGCCAGCTCCAAAAGATTAATTTGCGTTGCATAACCTTGACTTGCCTGTTCAAACTGCCAGAGATTATACAGTGAACGGCCAAATAGTTGTCAGTTATTTCGCGCTAAGTGGTAAAAGTTGTTGGTTATTTATACAAATAGGTAATCGGATGTTTACAAAGCTTTTACTTAATGAAACAAATAAAGCGCTACTAGCACAGAAAAAGGCTGTTTTTCTGAAGCGAGATTAAGTAAATTAACGGGATATTTATAATAACAAAGATGATTTTTAATGGCAGCTTCTAGAGGAGAGTTCAGCTCTCGTATCGGTTTTATTATGGCGGCCGCGGGCTCTGCGGTTGGTTTGGGGAATATTTGGGGGTTTCCTACGCAAACGGCGAGTAACGGTGGTGCGGCGTTTGTTTTAGTCTATTTGATATTAGCCTTTTGTCTGGCATATCCGGCATTTATGGCTGAGCTGTTAATCGGTCGTTATGGGCAGGCCAATGCGGTAACTTCTTTGCAAAAAATGTCGCGCACCGCGTTTCACAAGCGTTTTGCATTTTTTGTTGGTTTTGGCGGCGTACTCTGTGCTGCTTTGATTTTAAGCTTTTATGGTATTTTAGCCGGCTGGATGATTTCCTATGCCGCCGAGCCGGTATTGCAGCTGGCAAATATCAATAACGCGGCGAACTGGGTGGTTGAACAATCCCTGGTGCGTAATATCTGTTTTACTGCGCTCTTTATGTTTTTAACGGTATTTGTAATTCGCCGTGGTGTGGAAGATGGTATTGAAAAATGGTCGAAGCGTTTGATGCCCTTGTTAATCGTATTGTTATTAATTTTGATTGCCTATGTCTTTACTTTAGATGGTGCCGGTGAAGGCTTAAATGCTTATCTTAACCCGGATATTTCCCGGGTGCTGGAACCGGATCTACTGATCAGTGCGATGGGACAGGCATTCTTCTCATTATCGTTAGGCACCAGTGTGATGGTGATTTACGGCTCTTATATTTCGAAAGATGAAAACCTGGTATCACTTGGTGCTCAGGTGACATTAATCGATGTTTCCATTGCCTTTTTGGCAGGTTTGTTGATCATTCCTGCCATGTATGTTGCTCAGGCTCAAGGGGTAGCGATATTTGCCGAAGATGGCAGTCTGATTTCAGGCTCTGGCCTGGTATTTACTGTCTTGCCAAGTCTGTTTGATACTATGGGCGGTGTCGGATTATTCGTTGCTTTTATCTTTTTTATCTTGATGTCGGTGGCGGCACTAACTTCTTCTATTTCTATGCTTGAAGGCCCGGTGTCTTATGTGGTTGAGCGCCATAATGTCGAACGCAGCAAAGCGACGACCGTTATCGGGGTATTGATCTTCTTAATCAGCATCGCGATTATCAGTAATTTAGATGTGATGCTAGGTTTGGTGGCGACTTTAGCGACAGAATACGGTCAGCCGATCATCGCCATGTTATGTTGTATTTTTGTTGGCTGGATCTGGCATCGCAGTGAAATATTAAAAGAATTACAACAAGGCAGCGACAATATTGAACATAGCCTGTTCTGGAAAATTTGGCCCTGGTATACCAAGTTTATTTGCCCAACCGCCATCGCTATCGTGTTTATCCATTCGCTATGATGTTGAGCTCAAAAATGCAAAAAGCATTACTGGCTGTTATTTTAATGATTAGCAGCCAATTTGTTTACGCTAAGGTCGAGAAAAAACTCTCGATTGAATATTATCCAGTTAAAGGAAAGAATGTCGAAGAGCTGCGTGATAGTGTCAGAGAAAATGGCCCGAGCATGGCGACCGGCAGAAAGCTTTGGGCAAAAGCTGCATGGGAAATCGTTACGGAATTTCATTTCAAATCAGTTGAAACCGGTTGCTTATTTATTGTCGATAATATCGCGGTAGTTGCCGATGTTTCTTTGCCTAAGTGGCAGAATGTTGATATGCGTTCTCCAAAGACACTGGCTTGGTGGCAAGAGTTTTCACAATTTATGTCAGAGCATGAAAATTTACATGTCGATAATGTGGTTAAGCAGGCAAGTGCGCTGGAGCAAAAGTTAATCCAGCTTGAGCCTGCTGGCTCTTGTAATTTGGCAAGACAAAAGTACTTTTTTCTGAAACAGGAATATCTTGCCGAGATCAATTTTAACGACGTTAAAATTGATAAGGCGGCATTACAACGCTTTAATTCGAATGAACGCCTGTTTGAACCATTAAGAGCATTAGGTGGCTTATCGATTGAGAGTGGCGGTAGTCGCAGTATTATCAGTTTGTAAACGATTATCTTGCGATAATCGTTTACAACAAGCATGTTTAAACCTGAGTTACAAATTCATTCACTTGTTTTACAGAGGCAGCACCCACTTTGCGGTCAACCAATTCACCTTGATTGAGCAGTAATAAGGTCGGGATTCCACGAATGCCGTATTGTGTCATCAGTTCAGGTGCCTGGTCGGCGTCTATCTTTACTACTTTGACATCCTGATGCTGCTCTGCAATTTGTTGCACCACAGGGGCGATCATTTTACAAGGCCCACACCAGGGGGCATAAAAATCTACTAGTACCTTTCCTGAATGTGCCAATACTTCTTGCTGAAAATTTTCTGCGTTGATTTCATTTACTGGGGTCATTGCTGTTCCTGTTATGCTTTGGTCAAAAATCAAAGCCAGTGTAAATAAATTGCATTAACTTGATTAGTCCGGTTAAATGCAATTAATTGTTGCATAAATGGGATAATTGTTTTGATTGGTGCAATTGAGCATTATTTGTTTTTTATTACCATAGTCGAGCAGGGCTCTATCACTAAAGCTGCTCAGCGGCTTGGTGTGCCAAAATCTAAGCTCAGTCGGCGATTGGCGCAGTTAGAGCAACAGCTTGGCACTCAGTTGCTCAACCGTACGACAAGGCACCAAGAGCTAACGGAAACTGGCCGTTTGCTGTTTAATAACTGCAAACCTCATGTCGATGCGCTAACCGATGCCCAGGCGCTGGTTTCTCATGCGATATCTGTGGTTAAAGGTAAGCTAAAGCTGTTATTACCATTGGAGTTTTTTAATAAAGTGATCAGCGCCTTGATTGCCGATTTTGCGCTGAGTTATCCTGAGATTGAAATTCATTGCTATCATTATTCCGATAGCCAACCTCAGGTAGATTATCAGTATGATTTAGTGTTTGTTCTTCATGAACAGGGCTTGCCAAGTTCAAACTGGATTGGTAAAACCTTATTAAGCTTTCCTCAATCGATTTATGTTGCGAAAACCAGCCCGCTGAAGGCTATTACCCGGTTAGCTGAATTGAGTTATCATAGTGCGATTTTTTCTACTGAGCGGGAGCTGTGGCAGTTTCGTCAGCTTCAAGGCATAAAAGATGTCATCCCTAAAACTGCAATGGTGCTTTCGAGCCCTGAAATGCGAGTGGAAGCCTGTCAGCGCGGTATTGGCATGATCAAGTTGCCGGATTATATCGGTAAAAATAACGACTTGTTGCAGCCATTAAGCTTAGAGCAACGTTTAGTGGCACAGCAGCTAACCTTAATGTATCAAAATCGTAACATTCCTGCAAAAACTCGTATATTTTTAGACTACTTTCAAAGTAAAATAGGCTGCTTATCAAATTAGTTGTTGTAAATTAATGAGGCCTGACTTGAGAAAACCCTTAGCATTTTTTTGTTGCTTGTTTATTTTTGCTTTAAGCCAGCTGAGCTTTGCACAAAGCATAAAGGTAGTGGCGGAAGTTTTCCCTCCGGCGACTAATGCCGATGGCAGTGGCCGTCAGTTTGATATGATCAAGGCGATTTATCAGCCGCTTGGTTATCAGATAGATATTAGTGTGTTTCCCTATAAGCGGGCGAAAAAACTGGTGGAAAGTCAGCAGGCAGATATTATGGTTGGCGTGCTGTACGATGATAGCAGCGCTATGCTCTACTCCAGGTTGCCTATTGATGCCGACCGTTTAGTTGTGATCTACCCTAAAAGTCATAATGTACAATGGCAAGGGCTGGACTCACTTCGCGATAAACACTTATCCGTGATTGCCGGTTTAACTCAGCCAGTAAAAAGCAGTTTGCCTGATATTCCATATCAGATGAACGACGTTAATACTCGTGAGCAGGCATTTAAAAAACTGCTGTTTGGCCGGACAGACTTTTTAATCGATTGTCAGTGTGGCTATTTACTCGATGAAGTGGCTAAATATCGCGAGCATTTTGACACTCAAATGCTGGATTTTCTCAAAATCTATATCGCCTTTGCTGACAGTAAAACAGGCAGAGAGTTAAAATCTCTCTGGGAGCAGCATTTTCTATCATTTATCAATTCATCATTAGCCCATGACATTTACCAACGTTGGGGCATGCTCAGAGAATATAATATCTTGCAAAGTTATCTCCGTAGCTTGCCAGTTAAACCTTAGGCCAGTTCAATTGCCAGGGGGAGCTAAGCGCTGTTGATAATAAGTGCTGTGCTTCTGAGCAGATAAATTCCTGACCTTGTTGCGGTAACAGCTGGTAAGTAAAGTCTTGCCCGGCAAATGAAAAGCATAACGCATAGGCGTGCAGGTAACCCCGATCGGATGGGCTTTTACTGTAATATTTATCACCGAGAATGGCTGAACCTATACTGGCGAGTGCCACCCGGATCTGGTGGGTCTTGCCTGTGCTAGGTTTAACCAGAAACAGCCGCTTGCCATCAATAAGTGGATAACTGAAAAATTGAGTGATCGCAGGATTTACCTGGCTGCGCACTAGTTTCCACATGCCACGACGGCTTTTTTCCATATCTCCTTTGATCAAACCTTGTTTTTTTTTCGGTTTCTTATCGCTGATTGCCAGATAATATTTGTTGATTAAGCGTTCGGCAAACAGGCGTTGAAATTTGACGGCACTGGCTTTGTTGGTGGCGAAAATGACAAGGCCGGAGGTCATCTTATCCAGACGATGCACGGGATAAAGCTCTGATGCTTTTATCATTTTTTTTACTTGTTGAAATAATCCTGGTTCGCCTGATTCACTGTGAAAGCTCAAATCAGCGGGTTTACTGACTAGGATAAAATCTGCTTGGCTGTCGATAATCTGGATAGCAGACATTAAAGTGTTAGCCCGATCAGCAGGTAAATAAGCAGAGTAAACACAGCGCCAACCAATGCATAAGGCAGCTGAGTTTTGACGTGTTCAAAATGATCACAGCCGCTGGCAATCGAGGCAACGACTGTGGTATCAGAAATTGGCGAGGCGTGATCGCCAAAGATACCGCCACCTAATACCGCAGCAACTAAAAATTCAACCGGCAAACCGGTTTGTTGAGTAATGGGTACGGCGATCGGTACTAAAATCGCAAATGTTCCCCAGGAAGTGCCGGTGGCAAAAGCCATAAAAGCGGCTGCGAGAAACAGTATCGGTGCGATTAAAAATTGTGGTACTTCGACATTGAGTAATTGACTGACATACACTCCAGTGCCTAAAGATTTAATGGCATCACCAAAGGCAAATGACAGCACTAAGATTGCTACGGCCGGAGCCATATGGCGGATGCCTTTAACACTGTGGCTAACAATGGCACTAAATGACATCAGTTTATATGCGCGGATCATCATAATTAGCAGCAATAGAGCGCTAACAATTGCCCAAAAAACGGAAAATGAACCTGAACCACGGCGTAAATCACCATCACCGGTAAACAATAGCAAGCCTAAAGTGATCAATAACAAGGCGAGTAGAGGTAGCCACATGATGATCGCAGAAGCGCTGTGAGTAACATGTTGCTGTTCTGAGCTGTTGACAATAGTTTGATCATTTTTCATCGGGCCATAGACTTTGCCGCTGTAAGCGGTGTAATACGCCATCAGTACCGCAATAATGGCGTAAAAGTTGTAGCCGATAGTGCCAATTAAAATGCCGACCGGATCGGAAAAATCATAGCCGTCCAGTAGCCCTAGAACATAAGCGCCCCAGCCGTTGATCAGAAATAAAATGCTGATTGGCGCGCAGGTTGAGTCAATAAGATAAGCCAGTCTTGCCCGGCCAAGCTGGTGTTGATCAAACAGCTTTTGACTCGCCATGCCTGAAGTAAACATGCTGAGGTTGGTATCGGTAAAAATGCTGGTGCCGACAATAGTTGGCAATAGTGCTGCCTGTCTCGGATTTTTCACTAAATTAAGCTTAGCCAGTAGGGCGATAAAGCCATTAACAGCTCCTGACTGGTTCATCAGGTTTACTAAAGCACCAATCAGTAAGCTAAAGGTGATGATATAGACATTGCCAAGTGAGGAAAATACATTGATGATGCCATAAACACTGTTTGTTACACTTTCAACGGGTTGAAAATTGGCGGCCATAAAAAAGCAAAGTATCATACCGGTAAATAGCGCTAATAAGGCGTTTTTACGCCAAATCGCGATAGCAATAGCCACGATTGGCGGCAGTAGTGAAAGTGGAGTGTCTTGCATTAATTATTCTTCTTATAATTTTTTAGTAAATCTTACCCGATTTTTTAGTAAACTTTACCTGATGTTACCGTGATTACAAGCGGATATCCGTATTGGAAGAGTTTTATCGCTAAAGGAAAGTTATTTTAATCAATAACGGTCTATTAACAAGCCGGATAAAAGTCGAATGGATATTTTTCTATTATTATCTTTTATCTTGACTAAACATAATAAGATACATTGAAATGCAGATATTTACCCTCACATAGTAAATCAGCCAAGGCTCAATGTTATAGGGATAATTTTGACAAATTCTTTTCAACACTATATCAGCGCATTTAGCGAGGATAAGCATTTAGCGTCTTTAACTGGAATAGGGCGAGGCATAGAAAGGGAAGGCTTAAGGGTCTTAAACGAAGGAAAGTTATCCAGCCATAGGCATTATCACAATTTGGGTTCGGCGCTTACACATGCCAATATCACTACAGATTATGCCGAGTGTTTATTGGAATTTATCACTCCTGTGAGCCATGATGCCCAGCAATCTATTGATCAGTTAAGAGACATTCAAAAATTTACTTTATCGCAAATTGACAATGAACTGATCTGGCCGATGAGTATGCCGTGTTTTGTTGATGACGATAATAATATTGAACTGGCGCAATATGGCTCATCCAATATCGGCACCATGAAAACTGTGTATCGTCAGGGATTAAAGAACCGCTACGGCAGCATGATGCAAGTGATTGCCGGTATTCATTTTAATTTTTCATTTTCTCAGCAATTTTGGCAGACATTGCAATCCTTGGATCAAAACACTGATGAATTGCAGCAATTTATTTCCGATAAATATTTTGCCCTGCTGCGAAACTATAAGCGCTATTGCTGGTTGATCCCATACCTTTACGGAAGCTCGCCGGCGATCTGTTCCTCGTTCTTACAAGACAAGGCAACGAATTTGCCGTTTAAAAAGTCTGACAGTGGTTACCTGTATCTTGAACATGCAACGTCGTTAAGGATGAGCGACTTAGGCTATACCAACAGCGAACAATCTTCGTTACATATTTGCTATAACGATCTGGCGGGGTATCTTGACGGTGTAAAAGAGGCCATTAGTTTGCCGTCAGAAAAATTTGCCAAATTTGGCGTCAAGGTTGATGGCAAGTATCAGCAACTTAACACTAATGTCTTGCAGATAGAAAATGAGTTATACGCACCGATTAGGCCAAAACAGGTAGCTCGACCTGGTGAAAAACCTTCTGAAGCCCTAGCTCGGCGTGGGGTGGAATATATCGAAGTGCGAGCATTAGACGTTAATCCTTTTACAGATACTGGCATTAGTCTGCAACAAATTCACTTCCTCGATGTTTTTCTGACCTTCTGCCTGCTCGCTGATAGCCCTGCACTGTCTTGTGAAAAACAAAATAGCTATCAAAAGAACATGGAAGAAGTGGTCGTGCGTGGTAGAGATCCTCAATTAAAGCTTGATGACGATGGCAAGTTAAAGTCGCTACCTGAGTGGGGTAATGAATTATTTGACCAGATGGCGCAGGTTGCCGAGTTATTAGATAAAGCCTATAAAACGGATAGCTATGTTAAGGCGCTAACACTTGAACAGCAAAAGCTTAACGATGCGAGTTTAACGCCATCAGCACAGATAATCGCTATGGTGGTGGAACAAAAGCAAAGCTTAACCGGTTATGCTTTGGCACAAGCGAATCATTATCGTGAGCAATTAATTAATGGTGACTACCGTTTTTATAATCAGCAGTATTTTATCGATCAGGCGGAACTGTCTCATCAAAAACAGCAGCAGATTGAATCAGCTGACCAGCTTAGCTTTGAGCAATTCTTAGCGGATTATTTTTAGATTTACAACGCAAATTTCAGGCAAAAAAAAGCGCGTTAGGGCAACGCGCTGTAACAAATAAGAAAGCAGTCCAGGGAGGTATTTGCTCTCAATCCTTATGACCACAGGGTTTTTCGATAGTTCAATTTTTATTCAGGAAAATCGTAAAAATTTCTCTTATTCCTCGCTTTTATTCATAACATATTGATAACTATTCAGTATTAATTTGAAAATTTATTCTGAAATAAAAAAACGCGTTCACTTTAAAGGGAACGCGTAAAACATGAAACACTAAGGGAAATAAAAACCTCTCGTATAGTAAGAGTAAGGTTTAACGGATAAGTTCAAACTTTATTAAAAAAAGATCAAAAAAAAGCGCGTTATCTCAATTGAGAAACGCGCTAAACATGTCCAAGGGAAACATCATATGAAAGTCTTGCTAGTAAGAGCGGTTAATAATAGAAAAGTTCAAATAAATTAAAATTTTTTTATTTTTTGTTAATTGTGCCCAAAGTAGAAACTTTCTGGCATGATAGGGGCACTGATTTTTAAGCTATCTTGATGTTATGTATAAGGTAAAGTCTCTGATAATTTGTTGTGTTAGCTTATTATTGCTTGCTAGCTGTGCAACCCCACCGCCAAAAAATCCTGAAAATCTTTGTGAAATTTTTCGAGAGCATAGAGATTGGTACTTTGCCGCAAAAGATGCAAAATCCCGTTGGGGAGTGCCGATACATGTCCCGATGAGCATGATGTATCAGGAAAGCTCTTTTAAAGAAGATGCGTTGCCGCCAAGGGATTATTTATTGGGCTTTATCCCTTGGGGGCGAGTCAGTTCTGCCTATGGCTATTCGCAGGCTAAAACTATGACCTGGGATGACTATATTCGTGAAACGGACAATTCAGGTGCCGATCGCGATGATTTTGATGATGCTATCGATTTTATGGCCTGGTTTATTTATAAGACCCATAAAATTAATAAAGTGTCAAAATGGGATGCCTATAACCAATATTTGAACTATCACGAAGGTTGGGGCGGCTTTAAGCGCAAAACCTATAAGAAAAAAGCCTGGTTGACCAAAGTGTCGCGCAAGGTCGATCGTCGGGCTAAAAAATATAGCAGCCAGTTAAAAAGTTGTGAGGATGATTTAAATAAAAGCTGGTTGTGGCGTTTACTCTTTGGTTAGCTAACAGCGCTAATCAGCATAAGTTAGGTTTTTAGCTGTCTTTGGATAACTTTACTTTTTTACCCTTATAATCATGGGAAATAGCCGGTAAATCTGTGTTATTTCCCGTTCAAATCTTCAGTAAATTGCGCTGTGTTTTTGCGATAAATTACCGGCGAATTTCATCGTTTTTACTACGAAAAGCTTATTAGATAATTTTTTCGCCAGCGAGTGTTTATTTTTTAATTATCGCCATAGAGAAATTGCATTTTCCTTGCCAAAACAACGGATTTTAAACAAAAAGTCAGCAAAGGCACGCCAGCTTTGCTTTTAAAAAAAATGCCAAAAAAACTTCATCTTTTTAGTAAAAAACGTTTGCAAAATGTAAAGACGTTATTTTATTGGTCTTGATATTGTTATCCACAGAAAATGTGGAAACATAAAACACTATACTTGCTTTGTGGATAACTTTGTGAATGTAAATGTAAATTAATTTTATCGAGTAAATACAGCTAAAATGATCACATCACTTTAGCTGTTATTATTATTCATGTTCGTCGTGTTTAACTATGCTCTGATAGAACTCGGGTAAGATACGTACGGTTTTAATCATATTGTCGGTGACATCGACGATTTCCAGCGGATAACCGGCAATACGCACGCTTAAGTTTGCCTGTGGGATATCTTCTAAATATTCCAAAATCAGGCCATTAAGGGTCTTGGGGCCATCGGTTGGGAATTTCCAGTCCATTTCCTTGTTAATGTCGCGAATAGTGGCTGTACCATCAACCAGGTAGCTGCCATCGGGTTGAATATTAACTTCATCGCAAGCCGCTGGCGTCATGGTAGTAGTAAAGTCACCGACGATTTCCTCTAAGATATCCTCTAAGGTTACTAGACCCTGAATATCGCCATATTCATCAACTACCAAACCAAGTCGCTCCTTAGCGTGTTGGAATTTTAATAACTGAACATTTAAGGTGGTGCCTTCAGGAATAAAGTAGAGTTCACGTACCGCCCGGATCAGGGTAGCCTTGGTAAATTGGTTTTTTGACAATAATTTCAATGCATCACGCATATGAAAATAGCCAACGACATCATCTATGCTGTCGCGATACAAGAGGACTCGGGTATGGGTCGATTGAGTAAGCTGTTTCTGAATTTTCTTCCAGTCGTCATTGATATCGATACCGACCAGCTCACTGCGCGGTATCATAATATCTTCTACCGTCACTTTTTCCAAATCCAGAATACTGACCAGCATGTCCTGATCTTTTTCTGCCAGTAATGCGCCAGATTCGTTGACCACAGTGCGTAACTCTTCCGAGCTTAAGCTGTGCTGTTCCCGCTGCTTTGAGCTAACGCCAAGCAAAGCTAATATACCGTTGGTGATCCAGTTAACGGCAATAACAAATGGATAGAGCAGTTTTAATAGCAAGGATAAGATAATGGAACTCGGGAATGCGACTTTTTCTGGATAAAGCGCTGCCATGGTTTTTGGCGTTACTTCGGCAAAAATTAGAATGACCAGGGTCAGTAACAAACCTGCGTAAAAAATTCCGGCATCACCAAATAAGCGTTCGGCAATAATACCGGCGATCAGCGAAGCAAAAATATTGACCAGGTTGTTACCTATTAAGATCAAACCGATCAGTTTGTCCGGTGCCTTAAGCAAGTTGCTGACACGTTTTGCACCTTTGTGCTTTTGTTTTTCTAAATGGCGTAACCGATAACGGTTAAGTGACATCATGCCTGTTTCAGAACCTGAGAAGTAGGCAGAGATTAATATGAGTATACCAAGTATGGTAAACAGCATATTGGTCGATATGTTGTCCAAAAAAGGGATCCTATGTTATTAATCACAATAACTTAGTGCCTTCATTGCACTAAGTTTTGTTAGTTATACCTTAAAATTTACGATAAGAGAAATTCTTTCACAAAACGGCTGCCAAAATACGCCAGGGTTAATAAAGTAGAGGCGCTGATAGTCAGTACTAAAGTTCGGTGACCACGCCAGCCTTTGTTGTAATGCCCCCATAAAATAGCGATATAGGTAAAGAGTGCTAACAACGATAATACGGTTTTATGGGCATTTTCTTTGGCAAGAAAGTTATCTAAAAACAGTATGCCGATCAGCTGGCTTAAAAACAGGCATAAAGTACCAATCGCCAGAATATAAAACAACTGTCCCTCCACCTGCATCAAGGGGGGCAGGTGGCTCACAGCCGTTAAATTCTTATCTTTTAATTTCATATTGATATAGGCGACCTGAAACGCATACAAGGTTGCGATGATTAATATGCAATAGGCGATCAGCGCTATCACAACATGGCTAAACACTGCCAGTTGTTCTATGACCAAGGGGCTGTGTTGGTGATGAGGAATAAACATCGATACCAGTTGCCAGATACCGGCAAAACCGTAGGAAACCGGCAGCAGCAAATTAACTTTATAGCGCAGTGCAATCGCGGTGACGGTTAATGTGATCACTAAACTCACTAATGAGATGACATTAGGCAGCGCAAAATCGATATTATTATCAGCTAATAAATATTGTCCCGTTGTTAAGGTGTGGAAGATAATTGCAAGGCAACCAAAAGCTAAGACGATAACAATATTCGGCCCTTTAGGATGAAAAAGGCGAAAAACTATCGCCAGGGTCGCTATTAAATAGCTGATAACAGCGATTAATGATCCTATAAGTGAGAAATCCAAAAGTGCTCCAAATTCTTATCTGTTAATTTATTCCAATGATACTAACAAAGCTGATGATACTTACTTTTTAGCCGAATAACTAATTCGAAGTTATCAGCAAATTTCTAATCGGTTTGATCGCAAGTATGGCGATAGTTGCTGCACAGCTTAGACTAAACCAAAGCGGTAATAGTTCATGGCTATGTTGCATCTGCTTGGTAAAGTCTATCGCATAAAAATTCAGTCCCCAGTCCAGCAATAGACCAAAAACAACGGCGCAACAACTAATACCGAGTAGATAGCGCCATAATACGGCGGTGCCCATTTCATTTCTTATCACCCCTAAGGTGGAAATGTTGGTGGCCGGGCCTGCCATCATAAACACTAAGGCGGTACCAGGTGAGATCCCCGCCAAGATCAGCCCGGCAGCAATTGGCGTTGACGCAGTGGCGCAAATATACATAGGAATCGAAATGGCGATCATCAGCAGCATTGCAGGCAAACCACTGCCATAACTTAATAAAAAGGTTTCGGGAATAAAAGTTCTCACTAAAGTAGCAAACGTTAAACCTATCACCAGCCAGATGATCAGGTCATCGATTAATTGTGTCGCCGCATAGCGTAAGCCGTTTAAGGTTTTGCTGATAACATTTTGTTGTTTAACCGTTTGTTTGCTGGCACAGCAACTGGTTGCTTTTTTGGGTTCTATTGGCGTCTTTTCACTGCTACAGCAATGTTTGGCTGTTTCTTTTGTGATGTGGTTTGCTTTAGATGTTGCAACAATCAATCCGGTAATAATGGCGGACAAGATTGCGGTGATCGGACGATAGATGGCTAATACTGGACCTAAAAGGGCATAAGAGACAGACACAGAATCAACACCGGTTTCAGGCGTTGCCACTAAAAATGATGAAGTGGCGGGGACTGAGGCGCCGCTACGTCTAAGTTCGGTAGCCACCGGAATAACGCCACAGGAGCATAAAGGCAGCGGTGCACCAATTAATGATGCCTTAACTATGGCAAGCTTTCCATCTCCTAAGTGTTGGGTGAGCATTTGTGTTGGCACCCAGGCTTTCATTAAACCGGCAATGACTAAACCGAGTAATAGCCAGGGGCTGGCTTCTGCCGATAAATCAATAAAATTAACAAGGAGTTGAGTTAATATGTCCACATTAATATCTATAAAAAGCTAGAGTTTGTCAGTTTATCATAAATTTAATTTAGGGTAATGATTTAACGCAATAAATATCATTAGCGGTTGAAAATAAATCTGCAGCTCTTATATCAGAGCAATATTTATTGCTTTCGCTTATTTTTCCGGTGCGTATAATGGCAATAATTTTCTCTAATTCGCTATTACTAGAGTATTCACATGTTTGAAAACCTATCGGATCGTTTAACGAAAACGCTTAAAAATATCAGTGGCCGTGGTCGATTAACGGAAGACAATATTAAAGACACCTTGCGTGAAGTGCGCATGGCGTTATTAGAAGCAGATGTTGCATTGCCGGTTATTCGCGAATTTATCGCCAAGGTTAAAGAAAGCGCCGTTGGTCAGGATGTCTCAAAAAGTCTGACCCCAGGACAAGTGTTTGTCAAAATCGTACAGAAAGAACTTGAAGCTGCGATGGGGCAAGTAAATGAAGCGTTAGATTTAAAGGCAACGCCGCCTGCTGTTATTTTAATGGCAGGTTTGCAAGGTGCCGGTAAAACCACCTCGGTTGCTAAGCTGTCGAAGTTTTTAAAAGAGCGCGAAAAGAAAAAGGTTTTAGTGGTTAGTGCAGACGTCTATCGTCCTGCGGCAATTAAGCAGCTGGAAACCTTGGCTAGTGAAGTTGGCGTTGAGTTTTTTCCAAGTGACATCAAGCAAAAGCCGATTGATATCGCTAATGCCGCGATAGAGCATGCAAAAAAGCAATTCTTTGATGTATTGATTGTTGATACCGCTGGTCGATTGCATGTCGATGACGACATGATGGGGGAGATCCAAGCCTTACATAGTGCGATTACTCCAGTGGAAACTTTGTTTACCGTAGATGCCATGACAGGTCAGGACGCAGCCAATACCGCCAAAGCTTTCAACGATGCATTGCCATTAACCGGGGTGATCTTAACAAAAACTGACGGTGATGCGCGTGGCGGTGCCGCGCTCTCCATTCGTCATATTACCGGCAAGCCGATTAAGTTCCTCGGTGTTGGTGAGAAAATTGAAGCATTAGAGCCATTCCACCCTGATCGTATAGCTTCTCGTATCTTAGGTATGGGTGACGTGCTGTCACTTATTGAGGAAGTCGAGCAAAAGGTTGACCGCAAAAAAGCTGAAAAGCTGGCGAAGAAAGTTAAATCCGGTAAAGGCTTTGATTTAGAAGATTTTCGTGAACAGCTGGTACAAATGAAAAGTATGGGCGGCATGATGGGGCTAATCGACAAATTGCCGGGCATGGGCAATATGTCAGAGCAAATCAAGGGACAGATGGATGATAAAGTCACTGTGCAAATGGAGGCCATTATTAATTCGATGACACCGGGTGAACGCGAGCGACCTGATATCATTAAAGGTTCGCGTAAACGCCGAATTGCCGCCGGTTCAGGGACCCAGATTCAAGATGTCAATAAATTGCTCAAACAGTTTACCCAAATGCAGAAGATGATGAAGAAGATGTCAGGTAAAGGCGGGATGAAAAAAATGATGCGCTCGATGAAAGGCATGATGCCACCTGGTGGCATGGGCGGTGGATTTGGCGGCTTTGGCCGTTAAGCTTAATTCATTTTATAAAAAGCAACTTAGGTTGCTTTTTTATTAGAGCCTGTTGATCTTTGAGCATAAATTACTCAACAACGATTGGCAGCCAC
>CAZUHQ010000005.1:31054-83662 GCA_964620605.1 uncultured Thalassotalea sp. | reverse complement strand
CTGGCGACCTACTGATTACAAGTCAGTTGCTCTACCAACTGAGCTAAGTCGGCACTGCATTAAGTGGTGCGAATTCTAGAGTAATGTTTTGCCCCTTGCAATAAAAAAACTAAAAAAAATCGATGTTTTTTACTGTTTGACGTTTTTTTATTCAAACAATCGACAAAAGTCAGAAATTATTGCTAGCAATATGCTTGCATGCCTATAAACAACAGATTATTGACCACTTCGGCTTTACCCGGATATAACTTGGCTAATTGCTGCGCGTTACCGCCAGTGATGATAATTTTCAGTTGCTGCTCACTAATGCCATGTTCATGCTGACAAACTTGTTTGGAAGAATTAATAAGTCCCAGTGTCGCTGCCCAGGAACCCTGATTAACCGCATCAGAAGTATTATCGGCCAGCACAACTTTGTTAATAACTTGTGCTTGGGCGGAAATATTCTCTGTATTAACTAAAAGGCTATTAAACAATAAATCAATCCCGGGAAAAATCCAGCCGCCTAAATGCTGACCGTTAGCACTTAAAACATCTAAAGTGGTGGCAGTTCCGGCATCAATAATCAGGCAATCTTGGTTTTTAAATTGCCGGGCGGTGCCCACTAATGCCAACCAGCGATCAACCCCAAAATGCTGAGGTTCTTGATAAGCACAGCGAATACCAAAATTCTGTGCTTCACTTTGCAGTAACTGACAATCAATATGATGCTGTTGACACCAGTGACGGATCACCTGGCTGACGTCTTCCTGAGCAACATTCGCCACTACGCAGTGGCTAACGCCGGTAAAATTTGCCGATAACCAAGTGGGCGTTAATTGGCAAGTTTCCAGGTAATGGATTGCTGATAGCTTGCCCTGCTCAAGCAAGACGTATTTACTACGAGTGTTGCCTATATCCAGTAATGCCTTCATTAACCGGCCCTTAAACTGACTTCACCGCCATAAACTGGCTTAACTTCATTATCTATTTCCAACAATAAAGCGCCGTGATTATTAATACCACGACAAACCCCTAAGGTTTCTTTATCACCAGTAACTAATTTTACCGGCTTGTTTAAATACAAATCTTGTTTTAGCCAGTCGTCTACCATAGTTGCGATACCATATTCCTTATGTACCGCCAACCGACGATTTAAACAATTGATAATTTCGCCACACAACCGGTTACGCTCAATCACGCTCGTACTATTTGACTGCAAATCAGTCCACGGCTGATCTATCGCCGTAGCCGCCTCTTTAGGCATAGCCACATTTAATCCAATACCGATAACGCTATGGCAAGTCTCCAGCGCCTGGCCTTCAAGATCGATCAAAATCCCGGCAAGTTTAACGCCATTGAGATAAATATCATTTGGCCACTTTAACTGAACATCAATATCATATAAAGAACGAATGGCATCACTGACCGCTAATGCAGTGACTACGCTTAACCCCATCGCCGCTGACATTCCCTGTTCCAGATACCAGTACATAGACATATATATATGCGAGCCAAACGGCGATACCCATTGCCTGCCGCGCCGCCCGCGACCGGCACTTTGGTGCTCGGCAATCACCACCTGCCCTTGTTTAACTTGATTTGGCACCCGGCGCATTAAGTAACTGTTAGTGGAATCGATCAGGCTATGCACGGCTAATTTGCTGCCGTAGTCATCAAGTATTATCTGAGAGAGAATTTTAGTCTTATCGAGCAAAAACAAAGGCGTCGCCAGACGATAGCCTTTGCCAGTAACGCGATAAACATCGATGCCGATATCGGCAAGTCCGGCGATATGTTTAGAAATCGCCGCACGGCTGATCCCCAATTCTTTGCCGATCAGCTCGCCTGAAACAAACTGTCCACTGGCTAGCTGTTTAATTAATTGTTCTTTTACCGAATTCGCCATATTAATTTTTAATTTCTGCTAGTTCAATTAAGCCATGCGACGTTAATAATCGCACTTCTGGTTCCAAACTAATGGCAAACTTTTGTCGCACCAGTTGTTGCACATGTTGCGCCAGTCGATAAATATCCTGACCACTTGCTTGACCATAGTTCACTAGCACTAACGCCTGATGTTGATGGACACCGACTTTGCCTTGACGAAAACCTTTTAAACCACATTGATCAATCAACCAGCCAGCCGCCAACTTATATTTTCCTGTTGGCTGCGGATAAAACGGCATATCCGGATAGTTTTGCTGTAAATGACTAAACTTATCTTGATCAACCACAGGATTTTTGAAAAAACTGCCAGCATTCGCCAACTGCTCGGGATCCGGTAACTTGGAGCGGCGCAAATCCACCACTTGCTGAAATACTTGCTCGGGTGTGGCTTGCTCGCCAAGTTCAGCGAGTCCCTGATAACTGAGCGTAGGCTGCCAGTACTTAGTTAGCTTCAATGTCACTGACACTATCAGCCCTTTGCCGAAAAGTTCGCGTTTAAAAATGCTGTCGCGATAGCCAAACTGACACTCGCTATTAGAAAACCGATGTAAGGTTTGCGCGCTAAACTCATACCAAGTAACGCTATCAAGAACATCCGCCAGTTCCACGCCATAGGCACCGATATTTTGTACCGGGGCTGCGCCAATACTGCCAGGGATCAAGGCGAGATTTTCTATGCCATAATAACCGTTAGCCAAACAAAACTGCACGAACTGATGCCAGTTTTCCGCACATTGCCCGGTCACTAACACGTGATCGCCACAGTCATTGGCATTAATGCCATGAAAATCAGGATGGATAATCGTTGGCGTCGACTCATCTACAAATAAGGTATTAGTGCCGGCTCCCAAGACATAAAACGGCTCATCAAGTAGAGGAGCAATACTCGTTAATTGTTCAATCGAGCTTGGCGAATAAAAGGCTTGGCAATCACTTTGAATAGAAAAACTGTTTTCAGGGCTGAGTTGTAATGCTTGCGGTGTGCTCATGGTGACTAATAGCAAAAATTTTTACTATTGTAATAGAAAAAATTAACGATAGATATCTGTTGCCGCCATTTAACTATACTCATTAGCCGTGCTTGCGCACCGGTAGTTTAATAATGTTGCCGGTATCGAGATAATACTTGGCATGGTATTTTTCACTGTCGATGTTTTCACTCTGATTAACCACGACCCCGGCGATCGGCGCATTAACCTGCTTTAATAATCGCAGGCCAGATGTGATATGTTCTCTCTTGGTTTTGCTACCGTGAACTATATATAACAGGCTATCAACAGAGCGCGAAATAATCACCGCATCACTGACGGCATTGACCGGTGGCGTTTCAATAATAATGCGATCGTAAAAATTGCAAAACACCTTAATCAGCATGTTAAAACGTTTCATCGAGAGAAATGCTAGCGGATTGGCCGGCGTGATGCCTGAAGTTAAAATGTCCAACTTAACCTGTTTATCACGAAAGATACATTCGTTTATCTGATGGGTTTTTGCCAATAAATTGGATAATCCCGGACGAAACTGATCTAACCCTAATCCCTGATATAAAGTTGGATGGCGCATATCTGCTTCTATCAAAAGCACTTTTTCCATTTCACTAAAAGAGCGCGCCAACTCAAGTGCGACGGTAGATTTACCTTCATTGGGCACTGACGATGTAATTGCTATTACTTGCGGCGGCTTTTTATTTTGGCCTAACAACAAAGAGGTTCTAAGTGAGCGAATCGCCTCAACAAATCGATTATCGCCCTGATATTGATCCCTGCAAGACTTAGATTTTTTAAACTTAGGCAGCACGGCAAGAATTTCCGCTTCCTGAAAGCTATCGAGCTTGCGGCGTGAATTTAAGGTGTCAATCACTAGCTCTCTGACAATCACAATTAAAGAAAGTATTGTAAAAGAAAGTACTAGACTCATCGCCACCATCAGGGTTTTATTAGGCGCAATCGGCAATTTAGGGGTAATCGCCTTATCGATAAAACGAACATAAAAATTCGATTTGTAATTCCCCATGGCATCCGTTTCTTTTAATCGGATCAGATAGTTACTATAAAGTTGTTTATTAGTTTCAACTTCGCGCAGCAATTGCGAAAACTTATTTTTCAAGCGACTGATACGCAAATATTCAGCCTTGGTTTCATTAAGACGAGCCGTGGTCGCTTTGACTTTTTCCTGCGCCGAGAAATACGCTTTTTCAATCGCTACTACCTGCTCATTGACTTGTTTAACAATGTTTTCTCTCAGCGAAATTAATTCCGCTTCCATTGCCGTTCTTTTCGGATGTTTTGGACCATAACGTTGTGATAACTCGTCGATTTTTCTTTCTAATTGCTCTTCAGAACGACGTAACTGAACATAGCTAGGATTCTGATGAATTTCCTGTAACTCAGTAAGTTGCTGGTTATTACCACGATAGTTTTGAATATATTGGTAAGTGACTTTCAGATCGTCGACTTTTTTTGATGCCTTTAACGCCGACGAGGTCAGTTCGGTTAATTCAGACTCGATCAACCCCGCTATCCCTTTGATATCAACGATACCTTCCTGCTCTCTGAACGATTGTAATGCCTGTTCTGAGGCTTCCAGTTTTTTACCCAGCTCTTCGAGCTGATCTACTAACCACTGTGAAGCCGACGCTTTTGACGCGCTGTGTATTTCATCCTGGTATTGTAAATAGGTTTGGCCAATTCTGTTCGCCACCTGACTGGCTAACTCGGCATCATATGAAGTAAAGCTTATCTTCACCAGTTCAGTATCGACAATAGGTGCAATGGTTAATTGTCTCTGAAACTGTTCCACCACCTGATTAAAAGAAGCAGGCTTAGTATCCTCGGAATTTTCAAACCAAAAGCTTAGCGTCTTTTGATATTTGCCGGAATTAAAGTCCGGGTGACTGGTTAAATTTAAACTGGTAACGACACGCTCAGCGAATTTTCTTGAGCGCAATAGCTCATATTGGGTCTTAACCTGTTCCCAACTGGCGGTCGATTCATTAAATGCATCTTTAATTGATAAGGTATTGGTCGGTTTATGGCTACCGATTTGTAAAATAGCACTGGCGCAATAGGAAGGTTTTAATAACGAGGCATATACTGCTACTGCTAGGGAAATTAGCAGCGTCAGCACAAGTATTTGCCACCGCCTGTTCCACAGCGGCGTTAATACTTCTTTTAAGGCAACTTCATCAGCTGTCGATGCCAGTTGTGGGTTATTATTATTGTTCAAAAAAAGCTTTGCTCTATTTCTATTATATCGTCAGGTAAGATAGGCGTCATAACAACCCCTTGAATTACCTTGTTTTTTCCATCAACTATCCTTGTTATTTTCCATTGTGTTTTTGATGCCCGGCTCGCCAGCCCTCCAGCCAGTGCGATTGCTTTATCTAAGGTTAAATCATCCTGATAGGGATAACCCCCCGGACGCTTTACCTGACCATGAATAAAGAACGGTCGATACTCAACAATTGACACTGTCACTTGCGGATCAACGAGATAATCTCCCAACAAACCAGCTTTGATCTTTTCGGCTAACGCCTTTGCTGAAAGCCCCTGTACTTTGATATCATCCAAAAATGGGAAGGTGATCATTCCGGATTTACCGATCTTAACGCTGATACTGAGATCAGGTTCACCATAGACAGAAATAGCTATTTTATCACCCGCGCCCAAGCGATAATTTTCTGCCTGAGCCTGGCTGGCACTGCCAAAAATCAGTAAACTAAGTGCCAATAAAGTAACAATCAATCGCATATTTTTTATCCAATTGTCAGATAGTAACACTAAAACCAAGCGAAACACCACTACGTTGGTAATCCAGCACACTCTGCTTTGCATCTAAATTAGATGTGGTATAACGAAGATAGAATGACAACCAGTCTCTGCTTTGATAATTGAGCTCGGCATTAAAGGAAAGGTAATCTTCTGCGGTGCGTGTATCGCTATACACCAACTGTTCCTGATTAAAATTAATCGCCAGCGCCAGCTGCCAATATTCACTAAAACTATGTTGCACTTTAAGATAATGCGCATCGATCAACCGATAACTGTTCGTCAGCCGGTTTGCTTCCTGGAAATCTCTTTTCGATTGTAGTAATAATTTGCTTGATTCGACCGGATGCCATTGCCAGTCAAGCTGCCATTTCATCGCACTATCATTTTTAAAGGTCGACTGGGTAAAATCCACTTGCTGATAGCCGATAAGCACCGCAAGCCGAGTAGCCGCCGTGGTTTGCCACTTAATCCCGAGCAATGCCGTCAACCTGCGCTTATCTTGCAACGGGTTATGAGCAAAGCTAACGTCTTGATATATTAATTCACTGGCAAGATAGGAATAATCTGAGAGTAAATAGTCAAAACTGCTACGAATGGCCTGGGTTTGATGATCAAGCACACGAGTAATACTGCGCCTAGTTTGATAACGATGATCTTCAGTTGCTATTGTCAGGGTCAATTTCGCCACTGAATCTTGTTGACCATAGAGAAAACCGCCGCTAACGCTGCGCTTTTGTTGTTCATCACCAACGTTCAATTGCTGCGCCTGACCAAGTGACAAGCCTGTGCCCCGCTCCTGGTAACTGGCTTGCATCTCAGCTTGAATAAACAGTGCCTGATTAGTCGCCAACTTAAATTGATAACTCGGCGCTAATTGGTAATTACTATGATCATCCTGAGAAAAGCTGTGATATTTGACATGGCTAAAGCTAGCATCAAATGCTGCTAACTGACGCTCAGATTGTAATTGCAGCTTAGCCTCAGTATTCAAGGTAAGATAACTTGTCTCTTGCTTGTCGTTATCTTGATAGAGGAAATTATCAGTAACACCAAATTCTGGTGACACTGACAACTGAAACAGGTTATCCGTATGCGTAGTAAACAACTGTTCGGCCTTGGCATTGCCAGTTGCCAAAGCCAACAACAGTATACAGCTGAAGAACTTACTGTTGTCCTTTAATGATTGCATGACTCTTGTTACTACTCATTATGTGGTTTTATTAGACGTTCATTGCATCTTATTTCATCATAAAACACAAGTTTTACACCAAATTATTACACTAAAGTAACAAAATCAGAAAAGCTAGTTAAAGTATAACGAGATATGGCAAACCTAAGCAGCGACAACAATTCAAGCTTAGCAATTATAGAGGGTTGAAATTCTTAGCTTTAAACTAGGTTAATACCGGCTAATCACATTGACTAAAAATCCTTCGCGGTTAGCTGCCAGCCCATGATAACAACACCTGCCGAAAGTGCTAGTCAGTCACACTTTCGACAAAATGTTACAAAATATTTACAAAAACAGTGGCATTTTAAGCAAAAAATTGTCGTACTTTGCTAAAGCAATTTAATAAATACCTTAGATTTACGTTGAAAATTATACATTTGCTTTTTTCCGTCCGGCAACTGGTCAATCGACTGTTCAACAAAGCCCTGTTCGATAAACCAGTGACCACTAACGGTCGTCAGCACAAAAACATTCGCTAAACCTTGTTGTTTGGCCTTATTTTCAATTTCCGCAATCAAGCGTTCACCGCGATTACCTTTGCGATAATCAGGGTGAATCACCACACAGGCCACTTCACCGCTACGGGCTTCAGGATAAGGATAAAGCGCAGCACAAGCGATGATGACATCTTCTTTTTTAATCACCGTGAAGCGTTCTATCTCCATTTCCAATAGTTCCCGGGAACGTTTGACTAAAACCCCTTCTGCTTCCAATGGTTGGATGAGCTCTAAAATGCCGGCAACATCATCGATAGTAGCGGTCGCGACCTGTTCCTTGTGATCTTTAGCGATCAGGGTTCCGGCACCATCTCGGGTAAATAACTCCTGCAGTAAAGCGGTATCACTTTGATAACTGACGCAATGGCAACGCTCAACGCCATTTTCTCCACACTGAATAATCGAGCGCAGCAATAGCTGGCGGACATGGCAGTCATTATCATCGAGCAAGCTTTTAACCCTGCGCACGCTACAGCTACGGATCAATTGTCCACTATGATCGATCAGCCCTTGATCTTCGGTTAATGCGATTAATTTATCTGCCTTAAGTGCGATTGCTGTTTGGGTAGCAACATCTTCCAGCGCCAGGTTAAACACTTCACCGGTCGGTGAATAACCTATTGGTGACAACAAAACAATCGAACCATAATCGAGTTGCATATTAATGCCATCGGCATCGATTCTTCTGACACAACCGGTATATTTGTAATCGATACCGTCGCGCACTCCCATAGGTTTGGCAATCACGAAATTACCGGTGCTGACACGAATTTGCGAGCCGTGCATTGGCGAATTCACTAACCCTGTGGTCAGTAAAGCCTCGATATGCAAACGTAGCGAACCTGTGGCATCTTTAACCGCTACTAGGGTTTCAGCATTTGTTACCCGGATATTGTTCTCAATTTCACATTTAATGCCGCGACCAGCGATGCGATCTTCAATTTGCGGCCGCGCGCCATGCACTATTACCAGCTTAACGCCTAGGCTGCGCAACAAGGCAATATCGTGTATGATATTGGAAAAATTGGGATGCAAAACCGCTTCACCGCCAAACATCAAGACTACGGTTTTACCACGATGAGCATTGATGTAAGGAGCGGCATTTCTGAACCACTTTACATAAGTTGGATCGCTATTATTCATTTCGCTTCAAATTACCACGTTACTGCTGCTGGCCAAGAATATAGTGCATAGCTACTTCATCATCCGGATTTTTATCAGGGCTCGGCTCGCTGTCTTCAATAATGTTTTCCGCCAGCGAATCTTTATTTATTTCGCTAAAACCCAGCTTGGAAAAATATTGCGGAATATAGGTCAGCACTATGATCTGCTGCAATTCAATCTGCTGGGCAAATTCCAGTAAATACTGTACTAACGCCTGCCCCTGTCCCTGATTTTGCGCCTGCTGGTCAATCACTACCGAGCGAATTTCCGCCAGCCCAGTTTGATAAATATATAATGAGGCACAGCCAACGACTTCACCGTCGAGCTCAGCGACAACAAAGTTTTGAATGTCGTGGATAATATTGTCTCGGGTGCGCGGTAATATTTCCCCTTTATCCGCCCAGAAATTTACTTGCTGATAAATTTTATCAACATCCGACATTTTAGCGCGGCGCACTGACATCGCAGCTGCTCGCTGAGCATCCAACCTTTGTTTGACTTGCTTTAACGCCACCTGGATCTGCTGCTTACCTGGCGCGCCAACCACTTGTTCATTAAGGATTTCTTCATTGCCGGATTGTGTACTTGCCAGCGCCTTTTCTACCTGGGTACGCGAAGTGCCGCCAAGTGCTTCACGCTTATCCAGTGTTGATTCAATCGATAAATGTTGGTAAACATCCTGCTCAATTTTACCGCTAAACTCCTGCAACTGGGTCAAGGTTAAATCTTCAAGCGGACAGCCTTTATCGATTGCCGCTAGTACCACTTCGCCGACGATATGATGCGCCTCACGAAACGGAATATCTTTACTCACTAAATAATCAGCCAACTCCGTAGCATTGGCGTAACCTTGCTGCGCCGCCGCCAATGTCCGCGAACGATTCACTTTCAGACCGTCCGCCACTAACACTGCCATTTCCATACATTCCTGCCAGGTATCGAGGGCGTCAAACAAGCCTTCCTTGTCTTCCTGCATGTCCTTGTTATAGGCGAGCGCCAATGCTTTCATGGTAGTTAACATGCCAGTTAACGAGCCAAATACTCTTCCTGCTTTACCACGAATCAGCTCACAGGCATCCGGATTTTTCTTTTGCGGCATCAAGGATGAACCGGAACTGACCAAATCGCTCATTTCAACAAAGCCCGCTTCACCGGAATTATAAAAAATCAAATCCTCGGCAAACCGCGATAAATGCATCATAGAAATACTGGCGGCAGACAACAGCTCAATGACATGGTCGCGATCAGACACCGCGTCCAGACTATTCATGGTTGCGGTACGAAAACCCAAACGTTGTGCCAATGCATTACGATCAATCGGATAGGCTGTTCCCGCCAGCGCCCCAGAACCTAATGGCGAAGTATCTAAACGATATAACGCATCTTTCAGCCGCCCAATATCACGATTAAACATTTCAACATAGGCGAGACACCAGTGACCAAAAGTAACCGGCTGTGCTCGCTGCAAATGAGTATAACCAGGCAGCACGGTATCTTTTTCCCGCTCAGCCAGATTCATCATCGCTTGCTGCAAATTTACTAACGCAAACAATAAGTCAACACCTGACTCTTTACACCAGAGTTTTAAGTCGGTCGCCACCTGATCATTACGGCTACGACCAGTGTGAAGCTTCTTGCCAAGATCGCCGGTTTTTTCAATCAGCTGAAGTTCAACCCAGCTATGAATATCTTCGGCATCCGATAACAATATTTGTTTTGGATCTTGCTCAACCGACTCTTTTAAATCATTTAACGCTTGTGTTAAACGCGCCAATTCTTCATCAGTTAAAATTCCCACCTCATGGATTGCCTGTGCCCAGGCAATTGAACCAACAATGTCTTGCACTGCCATACGATAATCCACCGGCAGAGAATCGTTGAACTTTTTAAACTGTACGCTGGCTTTTTCTTTAAACCGTCCGCCCCATAACGCCATAATCAATTCCCCTTTTAGTGACTCGCTTAATTCTCTTGCTTTGCACTTTTTTGTGAAAGTGCGGTGATCCGGCTCGATAAACTAAACAAACGGATAAAGCCTTCGGCATGTTTTTGGTCGTAAACATCATCGGCGCCAAAGGTAGCAAACTCTTCTGAATATAGGCTATTCGGTGAACGACGTTGAGTAACTGTTGCATTGCCTTTATACATTTTGACGATCACATCACCCGTGACTTGTTCAGCAAACGATGCTGCTGCTGCTAACTGTGCTTTAGCTAGCGGAGTAAACCAGCGACCATCATAAATAACATGTGAAAACTCCAGGCCAACCGATTCACGGAATTTCAATGATTCTTTATCCAAAATTAAGGTCTCTAAGCCTTTGTAAGCCGCCATTAACACAGTACCGCCCGGAGTTTCGTAACAGCCTCTGGACTTCATCCCTACCAAACGGTTTTCAACGATATCAATCCGGCCAACACCGTGCGCTGCGGCTTTATCATTAAGATACATTAACGCTTGGTACGCTGATAGCGCTTTATCATCCACCGCGACTAACTCCCCGTTATTAAAAGAGAGTTTTACTGTTTCCGGGGCATCCGGGGCATCTTGCGGGTCAACCGTCATGGTCCACACTTCTTTTGACGGCTCACACCAGGGATCTTCGAGTTCACCACCTTCATGAGAAATATGCCAGGCATTGGCATCTCGGCTATAGATTTTTGTCAATGATGCCGCACATGGAATATCGCGCTCAGCTAAATACGCCAATAAGTCTTCACGCGATACCATGTCCCATTCACGCCACGGTGCAATAACAGTAAGTTCAGGCGCTAACGCGGCAAAGCAGGACTCAAAACGCACCTGATCATTGCCCTTACCGGTACAGCCATGACAGACCGCATCCGCGCCAACTTTTAACGCCACTTCAACATGCGCTTTGGCAATCACCGGACGCGCCATCGAAGTGCCTAATAAATATTGCCCTTCGTATACCGCGCCGGTCTTTAAGATTGGAAAAATATAGTCTTTAACGAATTCCTCTTTCAAATCGACGACGTGACATTCTGAAGCACCTGAGGCGATGGCTTTTTCTTTAATGCCCTCAAGTTCCGCTTCGCCTTGCCCGACATCGGCACAAAAGGCGACCACTTCACAACCGTCATAATTTTCTTTGAGCCAGGGAATGATCGCCGAAGTATCCAGTCCGCCTGAATAGGCCAATACCACTTTCTTGATTTGTTTTTTTACTGCTAATGCCATGATTTTTTACCTATAAATTTTAAATTTTTTATTACCGTCGAGCATAAACTCGGCGATTAATGTTCAATTAGTTTGCTAACAAGGAAACCAGCACTGCCATCTGGCCCCACATTCTGTTTTCCGCCTGCTGAAATACCACTGACTTTTCTTCATCATCAAATAATGCTGTGGTAATTTCTTCTTCCAAGTGCACGGGCTGACAATGCATCACAACCTCTGCGCCGGTTGCCGCCATTAGTTGATGGTTGATCTGATACGATTTAAAAGTTGCTAAAACCTCAGCTTTATCTTGGGCATTTTCGTTCCCCATAGATATCCAGGTATCTGTATAGATAGCATTTTGCGAACCTATGGCATGAATATTTGAGGTTAAAGTAAACTGACTACCACTTTGCTGCGCCAAAGTTTGTACCTTGTCCAGCATAGCAGCAGAAGGCCCATGCCCTTGCGGACAAACCAGAGTAAAATCTACGCCCAAAATTGCCGCCATTAACATCAGGGAATTAGAAACATTGTTGCCATCTCCGATATAGGCCAGCTTAACTTGCGACAAATCAGTAAATTTCTCGCTTAGGGTGATAAAGTCAGCCAATGCCTGACACGGATGATAGAGATCACACAGGGCATTGACTACAGGCACGCTGGCATAATGAGCGAGTTCATTAATCGCACTGTTTTCAAACACCCGGGCAACAATAGCATCGGCGTAACAGGAGAGGTTTTTTGCATAATCGCTGACCCGTTCACGCTCGCCAAGTTTGCCATTTTGCTGACCAAGATACAGTGCATGACCGCCGAGCTTGGCAATACCGATATCGAAGCTGACATGGGTTCTTAATGAAGGCTTCTCAAACATCATGGCAATCGACTTACCGGCAAGCACCTGACTGTAACTGGCGGGTTTGTGCTTAATTGCAATCGCCAGTTCGATTAAACTGAGGAGCTGTTGTTTTGTCAGCTGGTAGTCAGCGACAAAATGCGTTAATTTATCTGTTGGTAATGACATAATTTGTCCTTTGCGATAATCAATATCGCCTTATCAATCTTAAAAAAGGGTTATCATTACTCTGGATAATTAAAATTTGACTGGTATTTTAACTGAGCCTAGGCAGCATTTGGCTGCTTATGAAAATGTCGGCTCCAGCAGTGACAATTTTAACTATAACGAGTAGCAGGCTGAATGCGGGTGCCAATGTTGTCACCGTTAAGCAAATTAATGATTTGCTCTGGTGATTGCCAACTGGCCACCGCGATGCTTCGTCGTAGCTGATTGGCTGCGTAGAGTGCAGCGTTCACTTTCGCCGTCATACCTCCGGCGATCACTCCTTTATCGATCAGCTGCTGCGCTAATACCTGATCAAGCGATTGCAAATAATCACCGGCCTCTCCCTTAACACCATTAACATCAGTTAACAGTAATAACTGGGCATTTAACAGCTGACAAATCACTACTGCAGCATCATCGGCATTAACATTAACCAGTTCACCATTTTTTAATGCGCCAATAGAAGAAACCACAGGCAAAAAATTAGCTTTTAACAAGCTATCGAGCAACTTGCTGCTATGGGCATTAGCTACCCCAACCTGGCCTAAGCCTTGCTCGCTTATATGACAATGCACCATGTCACCATCATTTAGCGATAGACCAACCGCCGCAATCCCCAAGCCAGTCGCGCTAGCAACTATCGTTTTATTAACCGTTCCGGCCAAGGCACCCGCAATCAGCGGCATTTGCGCTTTAGGCGTCACCCGCAAGCCATGCTTTTTCTCGGTAGTAAAGCCTGATTGCACAAGCATTTCATCGACAACACAACCACCACCGTGCACCAGCACTATCGCCTGATCTTTGACGGATTTCAGCACAGTTAACAGGGCGTTGAGCGCCGAGGCTTGTGCTAATATCGCGCCGCCAATTTTGATCACTAACGGCGATTTCTTTAATGCTTTGCTCATTGGCAATTCTCCGAAAAACCTGGTGCGACTAAACGATAATGACTTGGCAGACCAAGACTGATATTGGCGCATTGCACCGCCTGTGACGCCGCCCCTTTGAGCAAATTATCAATGGCGCAACTGGCCACTAATACTTGTTTTTCACTGTCAAACTGCCAATGGACATCAGCAAATGGCGTATAGGCAACGTTATCAATTTTCGGCCAGTTAGCGGATAAACGCACCAAAGCTTTGTCCTGATAGGCTTTTCGATACGCCTGCTCAAGCTGTTCGGCGCTGACATCGGCCTTAAGTTGTAGCGTAACCGTTGCTAACAAGCCTCTTTTATATGGCGCCAGGTGAGGATTAAAAATTACCTCAGCGCCGGCTTGCTGACTGATTTCAGGTTGATGTCTGTGCTGTAAAATATTGTAGGGCGTTAAGCTCACTTCATTAAAACTGGTCGCCAATGAAGCTTTTCTGCCGGCACCACTGACGCCACTAATGCCGTTAACGACAATCAAGGAATCTTCCTGCACCAACTGCTGATCAATAACGGGCTTTAGCGCCAGCAAACTCGCAGTGGGATAACAGCCGGGTACTGCCACTAATAAAGTTTTTGCGATTTCAACCTCATGCCATTCCGCCAGCCCGTAAACCGCATCATCAACCAGATTTAAATATTGATGCTCAAAACCATAATACTTTGGATAATCTGCGCTTTGTTGCAAACGAAAGCCACCGGAAAGATCGAAAACCTTAATGCCCAACTCGATAAAGGCATGCGCCCAATCCGCGCTAAACTCATGCGGGGTGGCTAAAAACACTGCCTCGAGTTCAGCAGCCGCTTGTTGCAACCAGCTATTGGAAAACGCGACTAGCGGTAGATCACACATACCGAGATATTTTGGATGCAGCTCGGAAAATTTCATTTCAGCTGAACTGCTGCCCTCAGATACCACTAGGTACTCTACGGAGATTTTATCGTGTGCACACAGCAAAGCGGTAAGCTCTGCGCCAACATAACCACTTGCACCAATCACCGCTACTTTCATTAATTATTACCTGTTTTTGCAATTCTATTCATCTATCAGATTATTTTTAAGCTGCATATTTTAAGTTAAAAAACCACTAGCATTAGTAATTAACAGCTCTAAATCACTATACCAATCACCATGTGAAATAAGGCTTATTCACTAAAATTTAACTTGGCAGATAAATTTCATCGTCAGAGAATTTTCACTTGATCACCCTGTGAGCAGAAATGTAACACCTGACGGGTATATATGCAACAAATTAACATAAATACCCAAAATAATTTTATAAAGATGCTAATACGGTTAGCTCAGGGGTAGAGCAGGTAGCCTCATCAACCAAATGAATTTTTGGCTAATGAGTAAATTCTGATAAGAATATTCCAGCATTACTGCTGCGAGATAAAAAGCGTCAGGCGATCACCGGCTGTTCTTGCTTGACCAAATTACGGCCGGCAGTTTTCGCCTGATACATTGCCTTATCCGCCTGATGGATAGATACTTCGATTTCCTGGAAGTTTTTAACCTGACAAATACCAAAGCTGGCAGTAAAGGTCAGCTTCCCTTTTTCTGTAGCAATTGTCAGTTGCTCGGTTTCACTGCGCATACGTTCCGCAACATTACACGCTTGGTGACTAAAAGTTTGCGGCAAGATCACGACAAATTCTTCACCGCCGTAACGCGCCAAAATATCCCCGGCGCGTAGTGAACCACGCAACACCTTGGAAAATTCAATTAGCGCCAAATCGCCGACCTTATGACCAAAATTGTCATTAATCTCTTTAAAATGATCGATATCACACATCATCATGCATACGGGCTCATCATATCGTTCGCAAGACTTTAATACTCGATTTGCTTCTTTGAGAAAAAAGCGCCGGTTATAAAGCCCGGTCATAGGATCGGTTGTCGCTTGGATCTTCAGTGCCTTATGGGCATCAAGCATATAACTGGAAAATAAAAATAAAGTTAGCCCGGCAAGATAGGCTGGAGCAAAAATAAAGATAACAAGTGTAAACTGGCTATAGTAACTAGTATCCAGCAAACCGTAGAAGCTGGCTAAGTTAATCAACAGAAATACCGCATTGACCAGAAAAATAGCCGCCATCCCCTGATCCCCAACATTACGACCTTGCGAACGATTTAATAATGCATAGGCGCAAATTAACGAGCAAACCAGGTTATAACTATATGCTAGCTGCAAACTATTAGCTGTCATGATCAACTCAGCAATAAAGTAACCACAGGCAAGTCCAACCACTAATGAGGGAGCTATCACGCTCTTGCTGCGCCACAACACGCCAATCACCAAACTGGCATTGAGCACGACAAGGCTGACATCCCCGAGTAGCTCCAATCCCCGAGACGGATAACGTAAATTAGCAGAAATTGTAATAAAGAAAATAGCCGCAAAAAAATAAAATAAACGAAATGCAAAACGAGCCGGCTTATCGCCCTCTTTGTCTTTAAAAAGTAAAGAAGCGATAAACATCACAATAGACACTACAATAACCGAGAGTGAAACACTCAGTTGTGGATCCATAGTTGCCTCAATCAAGCGACTGAAAGCACTAGCATATTATCTTCAAACGAAACTGTCTACTTTTTAGACAAAAAGTGAGATTTATTATGTATTACTGCGTTTTATTCCACAATTTTTGATGATCTTTCATTGAAAAGTAATCATTGGCGTGCCAACAACGCGGCAACAAATCCAGGGTTTTCCGCTCCTGGTAATTCGAAGCGAGCTTCTCTAGAATTTCATTTAACCTGTCTTTACTGATTGAGGAAAACGCCTTCGCAGTTTCAGTATGATAAAGGTTAGCGGTTAATGGTATCTCGATATCCAAACCGTGAGCGATAAAGGTTAAACTGCGGGTGGCGGTTCGACAAAGCGGGAATTCAGGGTTGTCAGGGTAAAGCTGGTTAACTATCGCATACTCATAATGCTCACCTTCTTTGCCATCACTGTCACTAGGAATATAAGTGATGCCAAAGCCTTGAGGAAAGTCTCCGGTGATCGCCCTTAATGCATCAACAACATATTGGCTGCAAGTACCACGCTCGGCATTCTGGTTCAACGCCTGGTAGACCTTAGGTAAAAGTTTGTAGTTATAGCTTGATTTAGTCGATAAAATAATCGATGCGTAAATTTGTGGTACCTTTAATAAATTGCCAACACCTTGCTTAGGTGCGATGGCATTTTTTAAAAGGTGTTTGATAAACACTAATTTTTTATGCTCAAGAACATTAAACTTATCGCGTTCCGTTTTGGAGTTACCGATATAGGTTGGCGCCCCTACGCCTTCGACTAAAAAACTAACGGTTTCTCGATAATTCACCTGTAATAGCGCTTTACGCTCTTCTACTTCCAAAGTGCGGTGAACATTTAGTTTACCTTGTTCGCCGGTCAATATTTTTTGTGCATCTTGGTGAAAGTTACCTATGTCCTGGATCAGTGCTGCCATTACCACAGGGACTTTGACATTATCGACAAACGCCTGGTACGCCTCGGCATCTATTGTTTGCCAGTGCTCATAAGCATTGCCGCTTAAGCTATTTAAGTATTCTTTTAAGTGGGCATCTTTTGAAGTAAAGGCATTGTCGATACAAAGCCTATCCAGTAAGCGCAAACACAGCACGGCTTTATACAAAGGCTTGCTCTTTTCGTTCGCCTCAGCGACACGTTTGCCCAGAGTTGGGCTTAATAATTGAATAGTACCGAGTAGTTGTGCAGATTTACGATTAGATTCGCTGAAATTACTACCTTCCGATAATTCAATGACTTCGCGACATACCGCCAGTAACTGCTGATGACGTTCATTGCTTTCTTCCTTGAGCTCCTGTTTAAGCTCGCGGTATTCGCGTTCAACCTTATCAATTTGTCGTTGAACTTTTTCATCCTCAGGATGAGCCCTAAGCTCAGAAATCCTGCCACGTAGCTTATCCAGTTTATTTTGATTAAATGGCTGGCCGTCAAAAAAGCTCACCGCACCATCAAGCAAAGAGTCTTTTAAGATACTTCTACCGTAAATTTTGTTCAGTAAATTCTTCACCTGGGTGGTAAAGCGGGTATCACTATAAACTTTCTTTGCCATGTAATAGCGGACTCTATGGTGTTATTAATTTTATTACTTGTCATGCTAATGAATATCACAAAAACACTCAAGCATTTATCATCTAACTATAACCATAGTACAAAACTACAAGGCATTGATCCCTTTTAATTTTACCTGATGTTGACGATGTGCCAACTGACTACAAATAGTCACCAGATCAGAATGTAAGCCACCGGCAGTAACATCTCGCCCGGCACCAGGACCTCTGATAATCAAAGGATTTTCCTGATACCAGTGACTTTTGATCTGAAAAACATTATCGCAAGGGGTTAAATTGGCAAACGCATCATCCTTAGGCAAGGCAGCTAAACCGACACTGGCGACTAACTTATCCTGTTGTTGAGTAAATGTTGCAATATAGCGAATACAATTTCCTTGTGTTGCTGCCTGTAAATACTGCTTGGCAAAGTAAGCATCAAGCTGCTCGCTATTGACAAGAAATTCTTGTGTTGATAAGGCTTGCAACTCTTTCGGTACTAAATTTTGACAGTGAATATCGGCTAATGAAAGTTCAAAGCCCGCTTTACGCGCCAAAATTAATAACTTACGCTGGACATCACGGCCGGACAAATCTTCCCGAGGATCAGGTTCAGTGAGCCCTTGTGCCAAGGCATCGAGCATTAGCTGAGAAAACGGCACACTGTTATCATAAGTAGCAAAAAGCCAGGACAGAGTACCAGAAAAAATTCCTGAAATTTCAGTAATTTGGTCACCACTATTTAATAAATCATCAATCGCATAGTTTATCGGTAAGCCTGCGCCAACCGTAGTATTACCCAGCCATAAACTTTTATGCTGTTTCGCTGTGGTTAATAATTCATTGTAATGTTCGGTATTCGAAGATGCCGCCCATTTATTGGCGCCAATGACATGGATACCCTGTTTGAAAAATTCCAGGTACAGCAAACTAAAGGCTTCACTTGGCGTAATATCCACTACCACTAACTCATCATATGGATGGTTAGAGAGCCAGGACATCAGCAAATCATCATCATAACTTTTCGCCCCTTGCTCAAACAGGGCTAACGCTTGAGACACTTCAATACCATCATTATTAATCAGGACTTTTTGCGAAGATAGCAAACCGACAAGATGAACATTTTCCAATGCCGAAATGCGGGTTAACTGCTGCGGTAGCAATGCTAAAAATCGCTCACCAATATTACCTAGGCCCGCCACGACTAAACCTATATGGCGTGCATCTTTGGTCATATCATGATGGACATGGTTAAGCAGTTCTACCGAACAGGGCTGGTGTAAAATAGCAATTAAACTGTGTTCATAAGGTGAATTAGCAATAGCAAATACCTGCTCATGCTTCAACGCCCGCTTAAAACGCGCTTTAACATCACCGTGCTCAACCACTTTGTGGCCAACTGTGGCTAAAATTGCGACCGGGGTAAAGGACACTTCAGTATCGTGACTCGCCAACCACTGACTGACCGCTTTTTGCTGCGCCTGTTCAATCACTATATAGCCGGCCTTGGTATCACTGCAAATGGCAGAAAACACTTGCTGTGCCTGCTGGCCTTGCTCACCAAGAAAGCTTTCTGACTGTGCCAGTAATAAATCATTTAAAAAAGTCACTGATAATTCACGCTTGGCAATTTGACCAAATTTGCCGATTTCCGTACCTGGGGTTTGATAATCAAAACTGCTGGCAACATGCAAATGGGTACTATGCTCCGTTAATGGCTGCAAGGTTTTTGCATGTAATACCGGATTGCCTAGGCGACCTAATTCTTTTGCCACGCCGTTTGGCAAGCGATGTAACTTACGCGCACCAGGAACAACCCGGGGATCTGCGCTATATATACCATCAACATCCGTCCATAAGGTGACATTTTGCGCACCACTTAAAGATGCCATAATAGTTGCGGAATAATCGCTGCCATTGCGTCCTAAGGTACAGGTTTTACCGCTGCTGTCTTTACTAATGTAACCAGTAACTATGGCAAGTTTTCCCTGTTGCGTTAACTGCTCAAACTGAGCTTGACTTAACTGGCTATCAACCCGGCATTCTTGATCGTTATCGATCACTAAAAAATCTCGGGCATCAAGATAGTAACTCGGACAAACCCGCTCGCTTAATATTGCCGAAAGCAGACGTGCCGACCAAAGCTCACCGAAAGAGAGAAAATCAGCCTGATATTGCTCAGGTGCCGAAGTTAGCCAGTGGCTCAGTTGTTGAATATCTGATTTGAGATAATTTGCCATGCGTTCGGCGGATGCATCACTTAACAAACTTGCAATCAATTGAAGTTGCTCTTGATATAAATGTTCGATGGCAGCGGTTAATTCATCCTGATTCTCCAGTGCAATTTGATAGGTGGCAAACAAGGTATCTGTGGTATCACCATTTGCCGATACCACCACGACATCATTCAGCTGGCAATGCTGACGAATAATATCCACCACACGCTCAATACATTGTGGTGTTGCTAGGCTGCTGCCACCAAACTTATGAACCTGTACCGCCTGTTTTGCTAATTGATTGCGCTCTGCAGTAAGCTGCTCGACTACGTTAACCTGACTCATGCTAATAACAATTCTTTCTCTTAAATAATACCGCTGGAACTTAACACTGCTGACTGGCAGCCAGGCCTTGCTCAAGATCTGCTAATATATCATCTATATCTTCAATACCAACAGAAATACGCATCAGTGATTGACTGATTCCGGCCTCAATTTGCGCCTCAATCTCCATACCTGCATGGGTCATAGTAGAAGGATGACTGATTAAACTCTC
The DNA here is from genome assembly GCA_964620605.1 of uncultured Thalassotalea sp. Lineage (GTDB taxonomy): Bacteria > Pseudomonadota > Gammaproteobacteria > Enterobacterales > Alteromonadaceae > Thalassotalea_E. The sequence goes on along the minus strand of CAZUHQ010000005.1, from coordinate 63,036 downwards.
TACCCCGCCTAAAGATTGCGCTAAAGTAAATAAAGATAAATGATCAAATAGACGTTTTACCGTCTCAACGCCCCCCTTAACTTCAAAACTCATCATAGAGCCAAAATCCGCCTGCTGCTGTTTCGCAATCTCATGATTCGGATGATCGCTAAAGCCCGGATAATAAACATTCTCAACCGCCGAATGAGTTCGTAAAAACTGCGCGACCGCATTGGCATTTTGCTGATGCTGTTTCATTCGTACCGGCAAGGTTTTAAGACCGCGCAGCGCAAGGTAGCTGTCAAACGCACTACCAGTGATACCGATACAATTAGCCCACCAGGCCAGTTCTTCACCTAATGTCTGATCTTTGGTCACTAACACGCCACCGACGACATCACTATGACCGTTAATAAATTTGGTGGTGGAGTGGAAAACGATATCTGCGCCTAACAATAATGGCTGCTGTAATATCGGCGATAAAAATGTATTATCGACCGCCACTATGGCTCCCGCTTGCTGACTGGCCTTGGTAATCGCCGCAATATCAACAATACGTAACAACGGGTTACTTGGCGTTTCGATTAACACCAGTTTAGGTTTATTAGCTAATGCCTGTGCTAATGCCTGTGAGTCATTTTGATCGACGACTATCACTTTAAACAAACCACGTTTTGCCAAATGAGTAAACAGGCGGTAACTGCCACCATAGCAATCATGTGGGATCACTACAGTATCTTCTGTGGTTAGTAGCTGACACAATAAATGTATCGCAGACATTCCGGTACTGGTAACTATGCCAACTGCTCCTTGCTCCAGCTCAGCAACCGCACTAGCAAAAGTTGCACGGGTTGGATTGCCAGTACGGGAATAATCAAACTGACGTTTCTCATTAAAGCCTGTTAGCGCATAGGTGCTGGAAAGATGAATGGCAGGGATCACCGCACCATGGTGCTCGTCGGTATTTATGCCAGCTCTTACCGCAATCGTTGATAATTTATTTTCTGCCATCATATGCTCCAATTAGCTAATATCGGACAAGCCAATCCAAATAGATGTTTGGACGTCCAAAAGTCTAAATGTTTTAAATAATAGGGTCAAGAACTTTAGACATCTAAACTTCTACACATTCATCATTGACTCGCAGTTGTGAACTAGTAAAATCTATAGCAGCTAACATCGTATTATCATAGTGATGTTCCAAGATATTGCGATATAAAGATTTAATATTAGTTGAGGTAATTCATGGCCCAGTGGAATGGTGAATACATAAATCCCTACGCCGAGCATGGTAAAAAAAGTGAACAAGTCAAAAAAGTTACCGTTTCAATACCTTTACGCGTCCTGAAAGTATTAACGGATGAGCGTACTCGCAGGCAAGTGAATAACTTAAGACATGCCACTAATAGTGAGCTGTTATGTGAAGCATTTTTACATGCTTTTACCGGCCAGCCATTACCTGATGATCAGGATCTGGCGAAAGATAATGAGCAAAAATTACCAGCCAGTGTCCGCAAGATATTAGAAGCTCAAGGTATTACCGATTTTAGTCAATATGAAAATGACGACGAATAACCGGTAATCGCAGAAAGAAAAAGGCGTTGCATAGGTAACGCCTTTTTACGTTCAATTTTCTATCATTCCTGCATATAATTTTCTGGCATTTCCAACGCCGCGACACCTGAATCTACCGCCGCCTGGGCAACTGCTCTTGCCACTCGGGCACACAATCTTGAATCCATCGGCTTAGGAATAATATAATCTTGACCAAAAGTAAGCGTTTGCTCACCACTGGCTTCAACCACTTCCTGGGTCACAGGTTCTTTTGCCAGCTCTCTGATCGCATGAACACAGGCCACTTTCATTTCATCATTAATGGTTCTCGCCCTAACATCTAATGCACCACGGAAGATAAACGGAAAACACAGCACATTGTTCACCTGGTTCGGATAATCAGAACGGCCTGTGGCAATAATAACATCATCACGAGCAGCTAATGCAACCTCAGGTTTAATTTCCGGATCCGGGTTTGAGCAGGCAAAAATTACCGGTTTTGTTGCCATCATTGTCACATGTTCAGCACTTAATAAGTCAGGACCGGAAACGCCAACAAAAACGTCAGCACCGTCAATCACTTGTTCTAACGTCCGCTTATCGGTGTTATTGGCAAACAGCTTCTTATATTCATTTAAATCATCACGACGGGTATGGATCACCCCTTTAGTATCGAGCATATAAATCTTTTCACGCTGAGCACCACATTTGATCAGCAGCTCCATACAGGCAATCGCCGCAGCACCGGCTCCCATACAGACGATATTGGCATGTCTTAGCTCTTTACCCTGAATTTCCAGTGCGTTGATCATCCCGGCAGCAGTAACGATTGCCGTGCCGTGCTGATCGTCGTGAAAGATAGGTACTTTACAACGTTCAATCAACGCTTTTTCAATGACAAAACATTCCGGCGCCTTAATATCTTCAAGGTTAATACCACCAAAGCTATCCGCGATATTGGCGACGGTATTAATAAACTCATCCGGGGTTTTATGCTTAACTTCAATATCAAACGAATTAATTCCGGCAAAGCGTTTAAACAATAATGCCTTGCCTTCCATCACAGGTTTAGACGCCATACCGCCGAGATTACCCAAACCTAAAATAGCCGTACCATTAGTAATAACAGCAACTGTATTACCTTTACCCGTGTATTTATAAACATCATCAGGATTCTCGGCAATCGCCCGTACCGGCTCAGCAACTCCAGGACTATAGGCAAGAGATAAATCTTGGCTGGTTTCAGCCGGTGTGGTTAGCTCGACACTGATCTTTCCAGGTAACGGGAACTGGTGATAATCAAGCGCTTGTTGTTTAAAATCTGTCATGGCTCTGTCCTAGGGGCGTTGTCGTTATATTGATAAGTTATATATTTCGAAATATTTATTTCTTTTATTTTTGGATATTAGCCTAACTCATATTGCGAGTTCAAGCGGGGATTTAGCGCTCAAACGCTTTAATAATAGGCCATAGCATACGGTTTACTGAATAGCATTTCATATTGATATGCTAAATATTCACTATTTAACAATTACAGCGAATTGGGAGTTTAGCGAATTTAAGAGAAGATCGACAAAAACAGGAAAAGTCACTGAAAACATGCTGACATTTCACGCGAAAACTCAAGCAATAATTACTGATTAGTAATTGAGGTTTGCATAAATTATCAACTGTGAATATTGTATAATTTAAAACAAATAAATATAAAAAAACCACCGTGATTATAGCGATGGTTTTTCTTTATAACGCCAGAATAAATGATTATTCGTCGAACGGATTAACCAAAATAATAGTTTCGTTACGATCTGGACCAGTAGAGATGATGTCTACCGGCACACCTGTCACTTGCTCAATACGTTTAATATAAGCTTTGGCATTATCCGGCAAGGCATCAATTGAAGTCGCCCCAACGGTTGATTCACTCCAGCCAGGTAGAGTTTCATAAACCGGTGTAATTTCTTCGTAACCTTCTGCTGCCGTTGGCGGAACAGAGATCATTTCACCTGACTTGGTTTGATAACCGGTACAGATTTTTAATTCTTTTAAGCCATCTAAAACATCAAGCTTAGTTAAGCAAAAACCGGTAATACTGTTAATTTGCACCGCGCGATGCATGGCAACCGCATCGAACCAGCCACAACGACGTTCACGGCCAGTAGTAGCGCCAAACTCATGACCGACGGTGCCTAAGTGCTCACCAATTTCATCATCAAGTTCTGTTGGGAAAGGCCCTGAACCAACACGGGTAGTGTACGCCTTAGTAATACCTAAGATGTAATCTAAATAACGAGGGCCAAAACCACAGCCGGTCGAAACACCACCAGCAGTAGTATTTGAAGAAGTTACATAAGGATAAGTACCGTGATCTATGTCTAATAAAGTGCCTTGTGCACCTTCAAACATAATAGAATCGCCGGCTTTACGTGACTGATCGATAATTTCAGAAATGTCGGCAATCATATCAATAATCACTTCACGTACTTCAAGCGCATCAGCTAATACCTCTTCATAGCTAACAGCATCAACTTTATAATATTGCGTTAAGGCAAAGTTATGATATTCAACAATTTCTTTTAACTTAACAGCAAAGCTTTCCGCATTAACCAAATCACCAACACGTAAACCACGACGAGCAACTTTATCTTCATACGCAGGGCCAATACCACGACCGGTAGTACCGATTGCTTTATTGCCACGTGCTTTTTCGCGCGCAGTATCTAACGCATTATGATACGGCAGAATTAACGGGCAGGCATCGCTGATCAGTAAACGTTCACGTACTGGTACGCCACGCTCTTCAAGCATTTTGATTTCAGTCATTAATGCCTTTGGACATAGCACAACGCCATTCCCAATTAAGCATTTAACATTGTCACGTAATACCCCGGATGGGATCAAATGCAGAACGGTTTTTTCACCATTGATAACTAGTGTATGACCTGCGTTGTGACCACCTTGATAACGCACCACATACTTAGCTTTATCTGTTAGTAGGTCAACAACCTTACCTTTACCTTCGTCACCCCATTGAGTGCCGAGAACTACAACGTTTTTACCCATGTTCACATTTTGGAAAAAAAATTAGGCGGGGATTCTATCAAAATTACAAATTGAGTCCAAGCACTTATTTGCTGCTTTTTAATACGATTTTGAAAATAGTAAAGTTTAATAATGGCTTAACTGAGTCAGGCTTTTAGCTCAGTGAATTCACAATCTCAGCTAAACCAGCCATAAAATTATCATACCCAGTATAATAATAGTGATGCCGATAGAGCGTATTGCTTGCGGGGTTTCTTCCGCGAGTTTTAACACATAAGCACGCCACTTATTTGGAAAAAGAGCCGGGAGCAAACCTTCAATAATTAATGCGATCGCCAAAGCGGTCACTAACAGTTCTGTATTCATACCTGTACATTATAAATGACAAATAAACAAAAGCCATGACTAGGTCATGGCTTTTGAGCTTAGAAAATTAGGGATTACTTACCCTTAGTGCTATCTTTTAGGTAATGGAAAAATTCATTATCCGGTTTAACTACTAAGATGTCATTTTTCGAGTTAAAGCTTTTTTCATAAGCTTCCAGGCTTCTAAAGAAATTAAAAAATTCAGCGTCTTTGCTATAGGCATCAGCATACACTTTAGCCGCCAGGGCATCACCTTCCCCTCGCACTTCAAACGCTTGTTTTTGCGCGGTCGCTAGCATTACCGTCACTTTTGCATCAATTGTCGCACGAATAATTTCCGACTGCTCCTGACCTTTGGATCTATGCTCTTTCGCGACAGCAGTGCGCTCTGCGCGCATTCGGTCATAAATCGAGTTACTGACTTCTGGCGGTAAGTTAATCGCTTTCACCCTAACGTCTATTACATCAATACCTAAGTCTTCCCGACTACTGGCAGCACTTTCTAATGCCTTACTCATAATAACGTCACGATCGCCAGATACAATATCTTTAATGGTGCGAGAACCAAACTCGGTGCGCAGACCATTATTAATTTTTTGCTTTAATAGCGCACGCGCATTTTCAATTGAACCCGATGTCCGTAAATAATAAGTCGAAAAATCAACAATGCGCCATTTAGCATAAGAGTCGACCATTAAGTCTTTTTTCTCTGAGGTAACAAAACGATCCGGCGCTTCATCGAGCGTTTGAATACGAGCGTCTAGTTTACGTACCGATTCAATTAGTGGGATCTTAAAATGCAAGCCTGGCTGATAAACTTTCATTTCCCCGGCATCATCACGTTTGATCTTGGAAAACTGAAAGACTATGCCTCTTTGTCCTTCAAAAACCACAAAGACGGAAGAAACGATAAGCACAAAAAGTACAGCAACTATCGCTATGATAAAATTTTTCATCCGTTAATTTCTCCCGCCGCTAAAACGGTCTGAACGACCTGAAATTGATGGTGCAGTACTTGTGGTGGTATTAGTGTTACCGCCAACATTGGAAGCCGATTGAGGTAAGATACGCTGTGTTTGAGACTGCTGCTGCATAATCTTATCAAGTGGTAAATAAATCATGTTATTACCGCCTTCAACATCCACCATCACCTTACTGGTATTACCGTAGATTTTTTCCATCGTCGATAAGTACAAGCGCTGTCTGGTCACTTTTGGTGCTGCCTGATATTCAGGTAACAGTTTTTCAAAACGCGCAACTTCACCCTCGGCATCTAATACGATTTGCTCTTTATAGGCTAATGCTTCCTGCTCCATACGCTTCACCCGACCACGCGCTCTTGGCTCGATGCCTCGGGCATAGGCTTCCGCTTCACGTAGAAAACGCACTTCGTCTTCCTGTGCGGCAATCGCATCATCAAAAGCATCTTTTACTTCTTCTGGCGGTCTGGCATCTTTAAAGTTAACGTCGACAATAATCAAACCTAAATTATAAGGCTCGATGATTTTTTCTAACTCAGTCCATACCGATTGTCTAACTTGCTCACGACCACTGGTTAAAATGTCATCCATACGCGCATGACCAACAACATAACGCAATGCACTGTCTAAAGACTGGCTTAAACTATCATCAGCATTAGTGACGCTAAAGATGTAACTGCGAGGGTCGACGACGCGATACTGAATTTGCATTTCAACACGCACGACATTTTCATCTTGAGTCAGCATAAAACCGGCTGCCGGCAAATCACGGGTAGTTTGAATATCGACCGGGATAATGCGCTCGGCAAAGGTCCACTTCCAACGCAAGCCAGGTTCAACCGTACCGGCATATTGGCCAAAGCGTAGCACTATGCCTTTTTCCGCTTCTTTTACCGTATAAAAACCACTAAAAACATAAACCAATATTGCAATGACGAGTATTAACCCTATACCGATCGATGAAAAGCTTTTACCGCTACCGCCACCGGAAGATTTACCACCAAAAATACCGCCAACCTTGTTGCTTAAATCTTTTAATAAATCATCTAAATCCGGTGGCCCTTGGTTATTGCCACCTTTATTTTTCCAGGGATCTTTATCGTCTTTCCCCGGTTCATTCCAAGCCATGATGCTCTCCGCTATCTACACTAAAAATTGGAAAATTGACATAATAAGTCAATATTGTCTCTAATATATCAGTCTGTTAACTTTCAATAAAGCCTTGTATTAACGCTTTATCCTGTTTAATAAATTTTTGCCATTCTCGTATTGGCAATTTCACTTTTAACAAACAGTTGCCCTGTTCATCAAAATGTTCGTCAGCTATGCAATTTAACTGATATAAAGCACCACGCAATTTGCCGTGATTTGGCGGAATACGCAGGCTATGCTTAACTATCTGTTTGCCTAAACGTTCAGTTAGTGCCTGAAATAATAATTCTATGCCGATCCCTTGCTGCGCAGATAGCCATACTTTAGTCGGCAAACCAGATTCATCACGGTCAATCCGCGGTTCGATATCTTCCAAACAATCAATTTTATTACACACTATTAATTGAGGCACTTCATTCGCTTCAATTTCTTGTAACACTTCTTGTACTTGGTCAATATTTTCACTACGCCTGTCATCCGCTATATCGACGACATGTAATAACAATTCCGCCTCTCGGGTTTCGGTTAATGTTGCTTTAAATGCTGCAACGAGATCATGAGGGAGATGACGAATAAAGCCAACAGTGTCAGCGAGAATTGCTCGACCAACATCCTCTATTTCAATTCTTCGCAAAGTCGGATCTAAGGTGGCAAATAACTGATCCGCAGCATACACATCTGCTTCGGTAATACGATTAAATAAGGTTGATTTGCCAGCATTGGTATAACCAACCAGGGAAACCGTTGGTATTTCCGCACGATTTCTCGCACGACGCCCCTGCTGACGCTGTTTTTCCACTTTTTCAAGGCGCTTACGAATACTGATCATCCGCTCGCGCAATAATCGCCTATCGGTTTCAAGCTGGGTTTCACCCGGACCACGCAGACCAATGCCGCCTTTTTGCCGTTCCAAATGAGTCCAACCTCGGATCAAACGAGTGCTGATATGCTTAAGCTGTGCGAGCTCAACCTGCAACTTACCTTCATGAGTTCGGGCGCGTTGGGCAAAAATATCGAGAATTAATGTCGTGCGGTCAACTACCCTGCACTGACACAAAGCTTCAATATTTTTTTCTTGTGACGGTGAAAGGCTGTGATTAAACAATATAACGTTGGCATCATACAAATTAACAGCTTCGGCAATCTCTTGCGCCTTACCACTACCAACAAAATATTTGCTATGCGGGGTATTACGCTTTCCAGTAATAACTGTTAACGATGCAATACCCGCAGAATCTACAAGCATTTCAAATTCTTGTAAATCCTCTCGGGCATTTTCATCGGGAAAATCTATATGAACAAGTATCGCCTGCTCACCTGCCTGATAGCGATCAAACAAATGAGCGACTCCATACAATACCAGTTTGTTTCATTAATCTTGTGAATCCATAGATTGGTTATAACCGGCTTGATTTGGCTGAGGTGCAGTATTAACTGCTCGTGCCGGCACTACGGTAGAAATAGCGTGCTTATACACCATTTGACTGACAGTATTCTTCAGTAATATCACAAACTGATCGAACGACTCTACTTGTCCTTGTAGTTTTATGCCATTAACTAAATAAATTGCGACTGGAATGCGATCACGACGTAAAGCATTCAAAAATGGGTCTTGTAACGATTGCCCCTTTGCCATTCTTTGGCCCCTTTTGTTATTGTTGTCAAAATAAATAGTTCAAAAAATGAACTGTGATTTTACGGTGCTCTTTCATAGTGAGAGTAAACAAACTCTTTGTTTACTATCCAATAAAACTAATTATACATCAATGTTTAAAGTTTGCTTACCGCGGTTAAAATTAGTTGCAAGTTATTTTTATCTTCCATATCAAGCCATTGCAAATTTGGCCAATTACGCAACCAGGTTAACTGACGTTTAGCGAGCTGTCTGGTGGCGCAAATTCCCCGAAAAATCATTTCTTTATGATCATATTCATTATGCAAATATTGCCACATTTGCCGGTAACCAACGCAGCGGATTGAAGGCAAATCCTGATGCAAGTCTTGACGTTCAATCAATTTTTTAACTTCAGTTTCAAAGTCTTGCTCAATCATTTGTTCGTATCTTAACGCAATACGCTGATGCAAATCCGCCCGCTCTTTGGGTGCTATCGCAAATTGCAACACATCACCAGTTAGCTTATCACCTTTTATCTCGGTTAATTGTGATAAAGTTTTACCCGTGAGACGATAAACTTCTAACGCACGGGTAATACGTTGTGGATCATTAGGGTGAATACGCTCTCCTGATTGCGGATCTACTTCAGCTAATTGCTGATGCAAATATTCCCAACCTTTGTCTTTTGCTTCTTTTTCTATTTCCCTGCGTATATTTTCATCCGCAGCTGGCAGTGGTGAAATCCCGTCGATCAGGCTTTTAAAATACATCATGGTGCCACCCACCAAAAGCGGTATCCGGCCCTGAGCACGAATATTCGCAATTTCAGCCAGCGCATCTTGGCAAAACTCCGCTGCCGAATAACTCTCGCTAGCATCGCGGATATCGATCAAACGATGTGGATATTTCGCTAATTCCTCGGCCGTTGGCTTGGCCGTACCTATATCCATATCACGGTATACAAGGGCAGAGTCAACACTAATAATGTCACAAGGCAAGGCATCTGCCAGCTCAAAGGCTAACGCAGTTTTACCTGATGCGGTTGGCCCCATTAAACAAATAACCGGAGCTTGCTTAGCAGGTTGTGAATTCAGAGGTGACATAGTTGCTCAGCCTAATGCTTGTATTGCTGATGTAAGGTCAATAGCAACTGAATTCAAGAGCAATTGTTGATTAATTTGCTCGCCTTCGAGCGTCAACAATTGGCGATACACTTCAACCATTTTTTGTTCATTGAAAGAATCGTCAGCACTAGCAGCCGAACTCATGACCTCAGCCAGTGCAAGCTGCCAATCCTTGTCCGTTAATTCTGTTTGCCCAGCTGCAGATGCTTTTAAGCTCTGAGATAATTTGTTAAAACTGGCGCTGACATCCTGATTTCTCAGTAACGCCGGGAACTGACGAATTTGTAACGACGTGTTATCCAGCACTTGTACCGCTATCCCTAACTGGTTAAAACGCTCACTAAAACGTTCAATAAATTCAATTTCTTCAGCTGACAAGGATAACTTTACCGGCAGCAATAGTGGCTGACTGGTTAAGCCATCAGCCCACTGTTTGGCAATATTTTTCTGGTGAACAATCCGCTCCAATGTTCGTAGCGCCAACAACCTCGGCTGCTGGTCAGCAAAATACAGCGCATAATGCGGAGCAACAAAATGCAAACTCTGCTGCCGAGCTAGATTTTCGCTTTGATATTGCTCAGGCACTGGTTTTTCATTTGATAGCGCATTAGTATGCGGTGTCATCAAATTTTGATAAGCCTGACTGGCAACCGAAGAAACAGCTGTTTTTTGATAGCTATTATATTGTATTGCAGGTTGCTTAACGCTATAGGCATTATCACTGGATGCCAGTTCTGTGACGTATTCTCGGCTGTGCTGATAAGCCTGTTCGAATGCCTGTTGCTGCGCTTGCTTATTTTCCATAACAGCTGATAATTCAGAGCTCGGGCTGGTTTGATTAATTGCTAACGGCTGCACTAATGCCTGATGACAAACAGAATAAATAAAATCATGGACATAACGCCCTTGATGAAAGCGCACTTCGTGTTTCGCTGGATGGACATTGACATCCACTTCTCTGGCATCAAGCGTTAAAAACAAGACAAATGCCGGGTAACTGTCACTTGCTAACATTTCTTGATATGACTGGCGAATCGCGTGATTAATCAGTTTATCCCGCATCATTCGGCCATTGACATAACTGTAACAGAGATCATTGTGACTACGGCTAAAACTTGGCTCGGCAATCCAACCAGACAAATGTAAACCGTCGTGCTGACAGTCAACACTCATCGCGTGATCGATAAATGCCTGGCCACAAACCTGAGCAACCCGTTTAGCTTTTTGCGCTTCTGTGTTAGCTACCCGATATTGACGGATGACTTTATGGTTATGAGTTAAAGTAAAAGCAACGTCAAAACGTGCTAGCGCTATGCGCTTGATCACTTCTTCGATATGGCTAAATTCAGTTTTTTCAGTGCGTAAAAACTTGCGCCGTGCCGGGGTATTAAAAAATAAGTCCACAACATCGATAGTCGTGCCATCGCCATGAGCCGCAGGCTGAATAGTCACTGCCATTTCCCGTCCCTCGGCACTGGCCTGCCAAGCATTCTCCTGGTCGACAGGTTTCGAGGTTAAAGTTAACCGCGCCACTGAACTGATACTGGCCAGCGCTTCACCACGAAACCCTAATGAGCAAATTCCTTCGAGGTCGGTGAGGTTTTTGATTTTACTGGTGGCGTGACGGCTTAATGCCAAGGTTAGCTCATCTTTAACTATGCCACAGCCATTATCACTAATACGAATGCGCTTAGCGCCGCCTTTTTCAATATCAATTTTAATTATTGTCGCGCCAGCATCCAGGCTATTTTCAACCAGCTCCTTAACTACTGAAGCGGGACGCTCAACGACTTCTCCAGCGGCAATCTGGTTAGCAAGACGAGCCGGTAATATTTCTATGGTCATTAGTTAGGATAGTTAACCTTATTCTGCTCTTGGGATCTTCAGGGTTTGGCCAATGCGAACAACGTTCGATTTCAAGTTATTGACTGATTTTAATTGCCCGACCGAAACCTTATAACGTTCGGCAACCACAGATAGCGATTCACCTCGCGAGACTCTGTGCTTGCGATAACCGATTGACGCATAATAAGTTCCCATTGGTGGCTGATCGATAAAATGTTTCTTAACACCATTGAAAATTGCATTGGCTAATTTTTGCTGATGGCTGGAAGAAGTGAGGTTTTTCTCTTCCTGATAATTAGAAATAAAACCGGTTTCCACTAATATCGACGGAATATCTGATGATTTCAGCACACCGAAATTACCGTGTTGTGGCGATTTTTTATGAAGCTTAGTGATCCTTTTTAACTGGCGAAGTACGCTATTTGCCATACTGATACTGACATCGAGCGAATGTTCTTTACTCATATCTGCCAGGGTTTTTGCCAAATTATCATCTCTGGTGGTTTTAATCACCCCACCCCCACCACCGAGCAACTCGGAGTTTTTCTCCCGATTAGCAAGCCACTTTGCCAGTTCACTTTCTACCCGGCGGTTAGAAACCACCCAAACCGATGCCCCACTTGGCTGTGGCGTACGAAACGCATCTGCATGAATCGATATTAATAAATCTACCTGTTTCTTGCGGGCGATCTGACTACGACGGCCAACGGTAATATAATAATCCCCGGTACGGATCATTGCCGCCTTTAAACCTTTTTCCGCGTTCAAGAGCTTTTGCAGTTTTTTTGCAATCGCCAACGTCACCCGTTTTTCATAGTTGCCACGACCACCGATAGAACCGGGATCTTCACCACCATGTCCAGCATCGATACCGATAATAATATCCCGGTTATTGCTCGGCAGTTTAGTAACACTTTGCACTACCCGGTTTTGATCGAATAAATCAACCACCAGTCGATTACCATATTGACCGGCAGGTGCCAAAGGAAAAATATTTAAATTAAATTTCTCCTTTAACTCCAGCACCAGACGAGTACCTGCTTTGGTTTTCGGTTTGGATTTTCTAATTTTTAGAATACGTTGATCTTTTTTTGCCAGCTCAGTCAATGCCACCATATTTTCTGTGCTGTTAAAGTCAATCACTAAACGATTAGGAGATGACAGCTGAAAGTAGCTATAGTCAGGGGTACCTTTTAGATCAAACACCACTCGGGTATTTTCCGGGGCAGGCCAGACACGAATACCATCTATGCTATTACTACCGGCATAGCAGTAAGTGTTTACCATCAGCATGGTAAACACCACTGATAGTAACACTTGCTTAATAACGCCCCATATCATTGAACCCAACCTCTTATTAATTCTATGGTGATTTTAACGCTTGCAATAGTTGTTTTCCTAATTGGCTATGTGCACTAAGCTCGACGCTACGCCCTTCGCCCTGATAGCAAATGTTAATGCTAACGTCGGCATTTGCCAACAGGCCAGTTCCTTTTTCAGGCCATTCAATAAAACAGCAACAATTGTCCCGAAAATACTCTCTGATACCGATAAATTCCAACTCTTCGGGATCTGCTAATCGATATAAATCAAAATGGTAAACCAGCCAGTTTTCAAGTTCATACGGCTCAACCAGGGTATAAGTAGGGCTTTTAACATTGCCTTTATGTCCCATGCCCTGAACAAAGCCTCGGGTTAACGTTGTTTTACCGGCGCCGAGTTCTCCGTTCAAGTAGACCACAATACCACAATTAAGTTCTGATTTTACCGCGTCAGCCATACGCTGTCCAAATGCCACCATTGCCTGCTCATCTGCCAGTTGTAGCTGGTAACTTAGGTTTGAAGCTAGCTCGTCACCTTTATTTACTGATGTGGTCATTCACTTTTGTTTCCTGATTTAATAGTTGCTGGATAAAAAGAAATAAATCACTGGCCAACATGCCGATTTTTCCCGTTTGCTGTGCAACCTTATCGGCAGCCAGACCATGCAAATAAACGGCTAACCTGACTGCATCAATACTATTTGGCATTTGCATCAACAAAGCGGCGATTATACCCGATAAAACATCTCCCATGCCACCAGAAGCCATGCCGGAATTTCCACTAGTGTTGACCCAGACAACCTGACCATCACAAATTAAACTACCCGCTCCTTTTAACACACAAATACCACCGTATTGTTGGGCGATTTGCCTAACCGCAGCAAAACGATCTTGCTCCACTTCGACAACACTACAACCTAATAAGACAGCTGCTTCTCCCGGATGCGGCGTCAATACCCAGTTTGCTTTATTTAGTGGTGATTGTGCAAGCAAACGCAAAGCATCTGCGTCTAAAACACAGGGCTTATCAGATGCCATGACTTGCTGAAAATGCTGTTGCGCCCACTGATCCTGACCAAGCCCTGGACCACATAATAGTAACTTGGCCTTTTGAAACGCCGCCAGTTCAGCCAGCCGGCAGCTTTCACTATGGGCTAACATCAGCTCAGGACGACCATTAAACACCATAGCAATATTGTCGGGATAGCAACAAACTGCGACTAACGCCGCTCCGGCTCTTAATGCCGCCTCACTGGCTAAGCGAATTGCCCCTGGCATCCCCTGACCGCCGCCAACAGTCAGTAATTGACCAATATGCCCTTTATGACTGACGGCGCTACGAACTGGCAGCTTAGGTAAATGATTCGGGGATTGATTTAAGCCGCCTTGCAAGTAAATATCAGAATCAACTGCCAGCTGAAAATTATCCGCTAGCCCTAAGCCAGCAAAATGAAGCTCACCGCAATAATGTGCTGCCTGACCGGTCAATAATCCTTGTTTAATGGCAATAAAAGTTACCGTGTGCTGGGCAATAATGGCATTATTAGTCACTGAACCTGTGCTCGCATTGAGCCCTGAAGGCAAGTCAACACTTAAAACGTCAATGCCACTGTCGTTCACTGCGGTCACTAATTCAGCAATATCTTGCGGTAATTGCCCCTTGAAACCTATACCGAAAATAGCATCAATAATCAGCTGGAATTGATGCTCTGCTAAAAAGTCGCGACTAATCGTTAACTCATTTTGATAAATAATACTGATATTAGCGCCAACTAAACGCTCAAATGCCAGTTTGGCATCTCCTTTAAGCTGCTCTGGTTGGCAACATAAATAAACGCTAACTTGTATGCCGAGTTCCGCTGCAAGTCGAGCAACGACAAAACCATCGCCACCGTTATTGCCCTTACCAGAAATCACTAATAATGAGGATAACCGAGGGTAGCAAGAGCGAAGCAGGTTAAACACCGCCAATCCCGCCTGTTCCATTAACGCCGTCATGCTAATCGGCAATGTTTGTGCGATTTGAGCTTCGTTTTCCAATACCTGTGTCGCGTTATAGGCTCTTTGTGGTAAACTTTCCAGCAGTTTTGTTACTAGCATATAAATCCGACCTTAAATGACAGCCTCAGCTATCAACTATCTAGAATTAGCAGAAAAAATCAAGTCCTGGGGACAAGAACTTGGCTTTTCTCAAGTCGGGTTTAGTGACATAGATCTAACCAAGCACGAACAGGCATTAGAAAGCTGGTTAGCCAACCAATATCACGGTGATATGGATTACATGGCCAAACATGGCCTGATGCGCGCCAGAGCGGATGAATTAGTCCCAGAGACTATCCGGGTGATCAGCGTCCGTATGGATTACCTGCCTCAAGATGCGAGATTTGCGCAAACCCTAAAAGATAAAGACAAAGCCTATATCAGCCGTTATGCGTTAGGTCGTGATTATCATAAATTAATGCGCAAGCGTCTAAAGCTGTTAGGAGAAAAAATTAACGCATACTGCCAGCAATTTAACTATCGGCCATTTGTTGATTCGGCGCCGATACTGGAACGGCCATTGGCGGAAAAAGCAGGACTAGGCTGGGTTGGTAAACACAGCTTATTGATCAATCAAGAAGCGGGCTCATGGTTTTTTCTCGGAGAATTGCTGGTCAATATTCCTCTGCCGGTAAGCCAGAAGACAAGTGAGCAATGTGGCTCTTGTGTTGCCTGTATTAAAATTTGTCCAACCCAGGCAATTGTTGCCCCTTATGTCGTTGATGCCAGACGCTGCATTTCTTATTTAACCATAGAATTAAGGGGGGCAATTCCCGAACAGTTCAGACCGCTGATCGGTAACAGAATTTATGGCTGTGATGACTGCCAACTGATTTGCCCATGGAATCAATACGCGCAATTAACTGTAGAGCAAGACTTCCAGCCGAGACAGCAACTAGATAATATTGATTTACTGACAATTTTTTCCTGGAATGAACAGCAATTTCTCACAAAAACCGAAGGTTCGCCAATTCGCCGTATCGGTTTCGATTGTTGGCAACGAAATATTGCCGTTGCTTTAGGTAACGCACAATACGATCAAACAATTATCGATGCATTATCTGAAAAGTTACCTTCAGCCAGCCCCATGGTCACCGAGCATATTGACTGGGCTATCAAGCAGCAACAGTTCAAAAAACAGCAAACAGAACAAACCATTGCAATCACGGATGTCAATCAACGGTTATCGGGTCGCTTAATCCGCTCGATTGAAAAAGGCTTGCCACGCGACGCTTAAATTTAGTTAATCTCAGGTTTGTATAACTTATGCGAAGTGAAGCCAAGGTTAGTTACCATCAGTGTTATCGGCATTGACATTAGCTTCACTATCAGACTCAGGTTTAATCAAGCTCAACCACTTTTCTTTAATTTCAGTCACCGAGCCTGAAGTTTTTTCATCAAGCTTAGTCTGCTTAAATAATGCCAACGCTTTATCAGCATTTTCAAGGTATTGCTCTTCCAACTCGTCCTTTTGTTTAAGACTAATTAAAATTTTTAATAAACTGATGGAAAATTTAACACTGGTCGGCGCTAACTGGATCGCCTGGATCACTGACTCTAATGCCGGCTTTAAGCGCTGCTTCTGAAAATGTTCAACCGCCATATCATGCAGCTGCTTCGGAGTAAAATGTATATCACTGCGCTCTTGGGTTTCCTGCTGGATATAACGATTAACCACCTGACTGGTCAGCGAGTCACCTGATATCTGATTTTTAATCGATTCGAGCATAAGCATGGCCTCTTCCCGCATGCCAAGCTCATGAAACACCTTAACCTTATCTAAATTATCTTCAATCAGTGGAGTTGGACGAATAGAAACCTGATTATCGACAATACGCTGAGCCTTGGCAGACTCACTGCGCGCATTATAAACCCTGGCTCGAGTGACATTAATCTGTTCCTTAAATAAATCCGCGTCTTCGTACTCGGCTTCAAGCTGCTGGATATAGCGATCCGTCTGCTTTAGCAACTGTTCAGAACCGCCATTGGCCAGCGTAACCGCATAATCAATACAAGCCCGGATAACGTTTAATAGTAATTCAGGCGAGTCATGAATCGAATTTTTAGCATTTTTCGCAATATTTATCGTTGCCTGATACTGCCCCTGGTGATCGTGATTTAAACGCGCCAGATCCCAGGACTTTTTATTGCGCTCAATATTACGTGGTGCTAACGCCGTTGCTTTTTGAATTTCTCGATAAGCAAGATCATATTTTTCATTTTCAATATGATACTGAGCTAACATATCATGGGTGGCAAAGCGGGTTTCCGGTTTATCCACCAGCTTTTTAATCAAATCTTCGATGTCTTCAATTCGCCCCTGTTTTAACAATGAGCGTGCATAACCTATATAAACCCAGGAGTATTTGTAGGTATTTAATAATTCTTTATAAAAGTTTTCCGCTTCCTTGTATTCAAGCAGACTTAGCAATGCAGTGCCTTTCATTCTTAAAATGTTCGGATGAAATGGCGCTAATTTTTTATTGAGCAAATGGCGGTCGGCATAGTAAATCACTTTGGAAAATTCTCGTTGATCTAACGCCTGATAGATATTAAACAACTGGTTTTTAATTTTCAGTGTTTGTAATAGCCGCTGCTGTACCTTAAACGGCTGCAAAGGCTTAACCCAAAAATCATCCGGTTGTAGTTCAATAATCGAATTAACCAAAGATTCCTTAGTTTCGGTACAAAGAAAGATCAACACCGTTGTTTTGGTTACATAGCCCTTAAATTTCAGCTCTTCCAGTAAATGAAAACCATCTTTATCACTTTTGACATTAAATGCACAGATAATAATGTCAAACTTCATTTCACTACACAGCTGCAAGCCAAAGTAGGCATTTTGCGCACAACGAACTTCCCGGATATCCATGTTATATAAAGTATGCTTTAACGCATCAAGCACTAAGGTATTGTCATCAATAACGAGCACTTTTAGCTCACTATATTCACCAAAAAAGTTCTTCTCTTGGGTATTCATTAATGCGCGTCCAGCCGTTTATTTATTACTATCAATACGATTATCTTTTCTTTCACGGCACAAGTCCAAAATAGCGATTTTTTCCTGTTCGGTAAAAGCTTGCCACCCGACAATTTCATCGAGATGACGAAAGCAACCAAGACATATATCTGCATCATCCAAACAGCAATTACGCACGCAAGGGCTTAAATTTTTATTCGCCGGTAACTTATTATCCATAATTATTAAATCGCCTGAGCAAATTCAGCTAATCGCATCCGAGTCTCTTTTAATGCCGCTAATAATATTGGCAACTCATTAAAAGCTTCTCTTGCCAGCGCCTGAGTTACTTGTTCAGATAATGCAAGTAATTCAGGTGCTGCGAGAATGCGAGCGAGTTTTTGCAATTGAGCATTATCCAGCTTCGCTTGCTTGCACTCTTGTTTAACAACACTTTGTTCAAGCGCATTAATTGCCTGATGAATATCTTCAATATAATCATCCAACATAAAAACCGCCAGTTCTAATGAACCTTGATGTTGCACATAAAGTGTTAAATCAAAGGCTTCATTTTGCATTTTACTATGTGCATTGGCCTTATGAGACGTTACTTGGGCTTTTACCTGCTGCTGTGATTGCTTATCATTTATCACTAGAGCCTTATCCACAATTTTAGCTTCTCGATAAGTCATTTTTAGCCAAGGAGACAGCAATTTCACTAATCCATCTATATCTAGAATATTTTCAATAATAGAGGATTGCCAATGCTCAGGAAGCCTTTCAACCGGCTGGCGCACCTGATCTTTAATAGGAAGCGTAAAAATACCGCGATTAACTTTTTTACCAACTGCCATTTCGACCACAGGATTGACCTCGAGCTGATTAAACAGCAACAAATAACGGCCACTTTGCCATTGGCTTAACAAAGTATGTTGATGTGACACTAGATGTACCTGTAAACCAAGCCAGTGCAAAATGCGTGCGAACACTAGCATACTTTCCGGATGTTCGGTTGCGAGCAACACTTCAATCTGAGATTGACTCAACTGATGTTGCTTAAAAACCTCTGCGCTGATCAATAAATTATTTTCTTGCTCACTTTGGATAAAACTCTGTAATTTTTCAGAAAAGTTTTCATTTCGCGCATCAAATTCACTGTGTTCAAACAATCCAAGCTGATGCAGTTTGGCATAATACTGAGCTTGCAGAACCAAGACTTTAGGACGTAATGGCTTAGCGAGTGTATTTAAATGCTGGATTATATCGACATAAGATTGCTGAGCCTGTTCAGGAGTAACAACTAACGCGGCTATTGGGTGACTATTGAGATGCTTGCTTGTTAATAACTTAGTTAAGTGCTCAAGACTTTCAATATCTTCAACCCTGGCATTCGCCTTAGTGATCACCTGTTTAAGCTGTTGCGTTAATATAGGATCGCTGCCAAAAACAACAAAACTCTGCTCTTTTAAGTTCACAACCTCTGATGCAACGCTTAACTGCTGCTGCGCTAAGGCGATTGAAAAATCCAGACTGACAGCACACTTACCTTCAGCCTCAGAAACTTGGACATTAGCAACATGATTTATTTGTACTAGCGCCTGTAAAAACTGAGCCAACAAGTCATTATTTTGCAACTTAGGTGTTAAGTCTACTAGCTGCTTTAAGCTTTCGGGTAACAAACAAGCCACTTGCCGAGAGCGCATTTCAAAGGTCAAACGGACAATTTGCTGCCCAGCGTTTTTATCGACCAATGCAGCCTCAATCAATAGCGTGACATTAAATTTATCCTGAAGACACAACTTGGCGATACGCGCTATCAGCTGATGAAAAGCGGTTAACTTTAATTGTCCGCAGCTGAGCAATAACGGATCCTGAATAAAGATCACCTTATTACGCTGCCAGGATGCATACCAGGCAACATTGAGCATTTCACTTAAAAGCTCAGCAGGTACTAATGCATCATTAAGCGATTCTTGCTTTTGCCCAGCAACATCAAATTGCTCGCACCAATCATACATACGTTGTAACTGACGCGCTATTTGTAATGATGACTCGCCGCTGCCAATTGATATACTCTGATTTTGCAGCATAGCCCGGATCAACATCTGACTAAGCTGCTCACTATAACAGGCCAATTGAAGTTGCTGATCTTTATCCAGGCGTATTAACTCTTGCTCTAATCGCTCAACCTCTTGCGTTAATTGCTGCTCAATGTCACTTTTTGCTATCGTGATAAAGTATTTGTCATTATTCACGCTCACTGAAATGTTCAACGGCTGTCCCGCTAACGTCTGTACTGCAAGACGCTGAATTTCACCACTTGTTTTTGCCCGGCGAGCCAATTCCAACAACTTTAATGTATCGGCTTTAGCAAATGCATGGCGCCACGATTTTTTTGCCGCTGTTTCAGCAAGCAATAGATCCTGGCATTGAGCAGTAAGCTCAGTATCGCTGTTCAGTAGTAGCACACCAGCCTGTTCAAATAATAACTTCTCACCATCGCGAACACGCTCCTCCAGCGCAACAAAGTCCTGTTCACTGTGTTTAGGTTTGGTCAACTGATCGAGTAACTCAATTAATTGTTGCTGAAACAAACTATCCGGCGCTATCTGTTCATTACCAGCTAATTGCTGCTCGACCAGTGATTTGTTACTTTCGTCGTAACACTTAATACGGCGGCGCAAATTGGCTAACAAGGCAACAAACAGCAAGAAAATAGCGAGTAGCAACGCCAACAGTGACCAGAGAAATTGCTGCTTGGACAGCTTAATATTCGTTGGTAAATAGCTAGTTAGCGCATGAGTTTCCGTATTTTTTGACGGTTCAAATAAACGAGTATCATGGCGCTGCTTAGCTAATAGCTGAGCTAATGGTTCAAGTGACAACACAAATTCCTGGGCAACCCGAATGTGACCACGCCATTTCGCAATCGTGCTTTGCTTGGTATATAACAATTGATGTAACGCAATAAGATTCGCAAGCCGCTGCTTTTCCAGCTCGGACGCTTGCTCGATTTGCTCAAATTGTCCTTGCCACAGTGCCAAAGCATCAACAAGCTGCTGACTGATATGGTCGAAATCCGTTAGCGGATAGGTTAATGATACTCGGTCAAAGAGCTCAATCATTTGCTCGACCGCAATACGCGTGAGCATCAAATTATCGCTTTGCTGCGCTAAACCAAGATACGCAGTTAAACGCGCTGTCGTTACCCTGTCACGCACTTTATCCTTAGCCAATTGCTGATAAAGCTTATCTTGCTGCTCCTTTAAAGTGCTTTGGCTAGCACTGAGTTCATCCAACACTAAATGCAACTGAATCAATGCACTTTCTCGCAATAAATCATTGCGGTTTTCATTGCTTGCCAGGCGCGCGATCAAGCTAGTTTGCGTTTTCTGTAATTCAAGTGCTCGATCAAATGTTTTACTATTAACCGATGGATACTTGCTAATAACAAACAATTGCTTATGTAGCGCATGGTAATGCTGCTGCAATTCAACGGCACTTTGGCTTAGAGTTAACCGAGCCAATATATTTTCAGTATCGACAATAGCTTGATGGTAACTGTTGGTCTGAAGTACTTTCGGTAAATCTTGCTCAAGCACTTTAGCTAATTGCTGAGCCTGCCAATAAAACAATGCTGAAATTGCAGCCAGTGCGAAAGTAACAATCAAAAAAATTGCGCTAAAGCTAACTCTTAGCTGCTGATAAAAAGGCGTTGAGGAACTCATACTGACAATAAGATCTACCAGAAAATGACGTGAGGATCTTAACTATCTAGAAATTCAGCAGATCCAAACCCGTTGAAATCAATAATGTCAGTTTAGGGAATTACTCAGTAGAATCAAAGAGATTTATTCTCTCAGCTAAAGATTTAACGTTTCTTCAACACCCAGGCCCACTCCATTTGACAACAAATTGGCTGTTCATTACTTTCATCGGTTATTTCAACCGGAATGACGATAGCGCCTTTTTCTGTGCTGGTTATTTGCTGACGCTGCTGCGAAGACAAAGTTGCCACTGCGGTTAACCCCCCTTGCATTCGTCTTTGATAATCAATCTGCATGGATTTAAGCAGTGGCAAACAGTTATCAGGAACATTCATGCCAAACACTATCCCGGTGGCAGATTCCGCGAGCACAGCCGCAGCAACCGCATGAATACCACCTATATGGTTTTGCACCTTTTTGCGGTTAGCCAACTTGATCTCCACCCTGTTATTGGAAACCGAGCGAATATCGATGCCCGAGGTACCGGCAAATTTCACCTTGTGACAAAATGCCTTAGTTAGTGCCCAAGGCTGAATCACTTTCGGCAGGAACTGTATTTTTTTGATCAAACGGCTAAAGCGGTTACTCATAGTTAATCCATTACTTGTTAAGATTTAACCATTGTGAACCAAACTGGTCTGACCATCAAGTTGATCGCATAAAAAAAGCATGTGCTTAGACATGCTTTTAAAATAAAAGAATAGGAGAATTAAAGAATCAAAGCTTAAAAAAATGCTCTTGATAGACTTTCAGTTCGGCAATCGACTCCCGAATATCGTCCAACGCCAGATGCACACCTTTTTTCTCGACCTTGGCCAACACTTCAGGTTTCCAGCGACGCGCCAATTCTTTTACCGTGCTGACATCAAGATTGCGATAATGAAAATATGCTTCAAATTCCGGCATATATTTATTAATAAAACGACGATCTTGCCCTATGCTGTTACCACACATCGGGGATACCCCTTTAGCAACATATTGCTGTAAAAAGGCAATCGTCTGCTCACTAGCCTCAACTAGAGCCACCTTGCTTTCCCGACAGCGTTGTGTCAACCCGGACTTACCGTGAGTTTCGATACACCATTCATTCATATTATCAAGCACAGTATCTGACTGATGAATAGCAAATACCGGCCCTTCGGCAATAATATTTAATTGACTGTCTGTGACTATACTGGCGATTTCAAGAATAACGTCATGCTCAGGCTCTAACCCTGTCATCTCTAAATCTAACCAAATTAAATTTGTCTCACTGCAAGACATACTTGTCCCTTAACTCTAGATAACGCTCGTTTTACTTTCACCAACACAAGTATTAGATGAAAAATGATTTTGTCAGTATAATACGTGAGAATTCACTTTGATTAAAATACTTTATGGTAATTCACCATGAACGATCAAAGTGCTTTAACTTAACTATAGACAAAATGAAACTATCACGTGGCAAAAGCTAAAAAACTGACCAAGGGCCAAGTTAGGCGCATCAAAGCCAATCAGGCAAAGAAGCTTAAAAACAAAGCGGAAAAAATCCATTGGCAAGACGATGAACTCGGTCAAGCACAAGCAGGTGTCGTGATCAGCCGCTTTGGTCAACATGCCGATATTGAAGCCGGTAATGGCGAAATATTTCGCTGTAATATCAGACGCAGTATCAACTCGTTAATTTGCGGCGATAAGGTATTATGGCGTCAGGGAAAACAAACCCAGCATAGCGTTGCTGGGATGATTGAAGCAGTGCACGAACGCAGTTCTGTGTTATCCCGGCCAGATGTTTACGACGGGGTAAAACCAATCGCCGCCAACATCAGCCAGATTTTAATCGTTTCTTCGGTGCTGCCAGCTTTTAACAGTGATATTATTGATCGTTATTTAGTCGCTGCCGAACAGACTCAAATCAAGCCGGTTATCCTGCTCAATAAAACCGACCTGCTAACCGAAGAAAACCGCCTAGAAATCGAACAGCAGCTGGATATTTATCGCGCTATCGGTTATCAGGTGCTTTATGTCAGCAATCAAACTCAGGATGGCATCAGCGAGCTAAAAGCCCAGTTACAGGGCAATACCAGTATTTTTGTCGGTCAATCCGGCGTTGGTAAGTCAACACTTACCAACTCTCTAATGCCTGAATTATCCGTAGACACTCAGGAAGTATCAGAAAATTCAGGCCTAGGGCAGCACACGACCACAGTCGCGCGATTATATCATTTCCCCGAAGGCGGCGAGCTGATCGACTCCCCCGGGATCCGAGAATTTGGCCTCTGGCACCTGACGCCAGAACAAGTATCAAACGGCTTTATCGAATTTGCTGATTTTCTTGGCCTGTGTAAATTTCGTGACTGCAAGCATCAAAATGATCCGGGTTGCGCCTTAGTAGCCGCCAGCGAAGAACATAAAATTCATCCAAAACGCCTGGCAAGTTTTCAGCGAATATTAAACAGCCTGAACGACAACACCCTAACTTCTCGTTTTAACAACCCATAAATAGGAATACTCAGTGTTACCAGATAAAATAAAAATCGCCCTGCAATATATTATGCCGAAACACGGCATTTCTCGATTAGTCGGTAAATTTGCCGCCGCCGAAGCGGGCTGGTTAACCACTCAGGCCATAAAATGGTTTATCAAGGCTTATAATATCAATATGGCAGAAGCCAAATTAAAAGATGCCGAAGATTTTCGTAGTTTCAATGATTTTTTCACCCGCGAACTGGCCGAAGGTGCCCGCACTATCGATAACAACCCGCAAACCCTTTGCTACCCGGTCGATGGCGCCATCAGCCAGCAAGGTGATATTGTCGATGGCCAGTTAATTCAGGCCAAAGGCTTTAACTACAGCCTGGAAAGCTTATTAGGCGGCGACCAACAAACTGCAGCACCATTCCAAGGTGGTAAATTTTCCTGTATTTATCTCGCGCCAAAAGACTACCACCGCATTCATATGCCGATGGCCGCGACCTTAAGGGAAATGATCTATGTGCCGGGTGAACTGTTTTCCGTTAACCCGCTAACTGCCAACAATGTTCCGGATTTATTTGCCCGTAACGAACGGGTGGTGACGATTTTTGACTCTGAGTTTGGTCAGTTTGCCATGGTGCTGGTCGGTGCCACTATCGTTGCCAGCATAGAAACTACCTGGGCAGGCACTATTACCCCACCGGCGGGTAAAGATGTTTTCCGCTGGTCTTACCCAGCCTCTGGCATCAACGCCATCACTTTTAATAAAGGCGATGAGATGGGGCGCTTTAAACTGGGTTCAACCGTAGTGACAACCTTTGAGCCTGGTATGATAGATTTTGCCGATAATGCCGGGCCACAAACCGTCACTCGCCTCGGTGAACATTATGCCGATATCACATCTTCTTCCCGAGAAATGGCGCAGTAATGCAAATCATTGCCCATCGAGGAGCTAGCGGTGAGTATCCTGAAAACTCGCTGCTCGCTTTCGAGCAGGCAATTAACCAGCAGGCAGATGGCATAGAGTTGGATATTCAGTTCCACCAAGCCAGTCAAAACTTTATCGTGTTACACGATAACTACCTTGATAAGGTAACGAGCACTTCTGGAGAAATTAGCGACTTTTCGCTCGCCGAGCTCAGCCAGATATCACTCGCTCAAGGGCAAACTATTCCTACCTTGGCACAGGCAATGAAGTGTATTAATGACTGGTGTTTGCTCAATATCGAAGTAAAATCTGCTGTAACCGAGCTTCAGGCGTTAACTGAGCAACTTGAGGTTTTACAGCAAACGATTCAAGAAGCAATAAGCAGACATGAGATTAAACCACAGCAATTGATAATCTCATCTTTTAACCATGTGTTTATCCAGCAAATTAAACAGCGATTGCCCAATATTGCCACCGGCGCCCTGATCGCCCACATTCCATTAGATTTTGCGCATTTTAGCCAAGCATTAGCTTGTCAGTATCTCAATCTGGATTTCAGCTTTATCAATCAAGAATTAATTAACGATGCCCATAAACGTGGATTAAAAGTTTGGGTTTATACTGTTGATAAACCTAAAGACATTAAGCTGTGTCAAGATTTATCCGTTGATGGCATTTTTACTAATTTCCCTCTGAAAAGCCGTCAACAGCTGAGATTAAAAATGACAGTTTAATGAAAAAAAATTCATTTCTGGTTGCTCATTTTACCAACACAAGATACGATTATGTTCGTAATATTTTATCTAAAAAATGTATTAAGGAATTTCGATGGCTCAAGATAATCTTGGTATTAAGCCGACCGAAGCGGAGTTGACATTACTGAATGTGCTCTGGAAGTTAGGCCCGGCTACAGTACGCCAAGTACATGAAGCGGTTAGCGAAAGCCAAAGAACTGGCTATACCACAGTGCTAAAAATTTTACAGATCATGCATGAAAAAGCACTAGTCACTCGTGACGAAAGCAACCGAGCCCATGTTTATGCCGCAGCGAATAGTCAAACCCATACCCAGTCGTCTCTGTTAAGAGACTTGATCAGTAAGGCATTTGGCGGTTCAACGTCAAAATTGGTGATGCGTGCATTGAATGAATCTACCAGCAAGCAGGAAATTGCCGATATTCGTCAATTGTTAAACGAACTAGAACAACAGGAATAATTTGCACTAGCAAAATTTCAAGATAATGATGGAAAGCTTAATCAGTAGCCCACAATGGTACAATTTAGCTTTAACCCTGATCCACTTTCTATGGCAAGGGTGCGCCATTGCGCTCGTATTAAAATTATTGCTCTCAATTACTCCGTACAAAAACGCGCAATTACGTTATATTTGGTCAAGTTTAGCTATGCTAGCCAGTTTATTTGCGCCCATAATCACCTTTATCACCACATACCAACCAAATGCAGAACCGAGCAATTATTTTGCCCAAGATATAGCGGCGATCATCAGCACGCAAAACTTAGCAAATAATGAAGTCATCGCCTGGTATCAAGAGATCTTTGACACTCTGCCTTATGTTTCTATGCTGTGGTTAGCGATAGTTTGTTTACTTGCTACTAAGTTATTGATTGAGATATATAATGTTAATCGCTTACCTAAAGTTGCAACGACTGCCGCCAGTAAAGAACTTGAACAAAGGGTAGCAGAATTAGCCCAACAAATTGGTTTAAACAAAGCTCCTAAGTTGCTAATTTCCCTTAAAACCGACATACCAATGGCACTTGGCTGGCTTAAACCGGTTATCCTCCTGCCGGTTACCATGTTATCGGGGTTAACTCCCACCCAACTGGATATGCTGATCCTACATGAACTCGCTCATATTCGCCGACATGATTATTTGGTTAACTTTATTCAGACACTGGTCGAGATTTTACTCTTCTTCCACCCTTGCGTCCGTTGGATCTCGAAACAGATGCGCAACGAGCGTGAATACTGTAGCGATGATATCGCCGTCAACGTCAGCGGTACTCCGGTCGCTTATGCCAAGACGCTAGCAGAGACTGCTACCTTATGCAATAAACATCGACACCACGCGATACCAACCATGGCAATGGCAGCTTCAGGAGGCGATCTTAAGCAAAGGGTAGTACGTTTGGTCGATCAACATCATTGCTCTTCCGGTGATGATTCCGGCAAGTTTTTAGCGACAATTTTAATCCTATTCTCAGTGATCTCCGTCATTGTGCAACCTTATCTGAACAAAGATTTTATCGACTTAAGTTCAGGTCGAATTTCATTTTTGCAAACCGCAAATGAGTTTATTCAACAACAACCGGTGAATAATGAGCATTTATCGGCGACTTCTATCGCAAAGTTACTGTTACAGAATGAGCAAACACAGCTCACTGAAATGACAGAACCAGAGCTTGAATTACCAAAAGTTATTGCAATTAAAGAAAAACGACTATCAGCCCCCCCCGTTCGCAAGCGCAAACAGCAAGCAGTGAACAACGAGCTCCAACAAGCTGCAACTCATGAACAAGGTTCAAAATCACAGCAGAAAAAAGCATCTGCTCAGTTAGCGGTAACGACCCAATCAAAAACAGAGGAGTTATTAAACACTCCAGCAACTAACAAATCGGCTTCAGAACTTGCCTTTAAACGCACCGAACCTGGTAAGCAAAGTCATGGCATGAAAAACCCTTATGCCCAGCAAGTGGCTGAATTAATCAATGAACCTGTTTATTCACAACAGAAAAAGCAGCTCAATCAGCCCGTGGTGGAAAAAGTCATAGCGAAAAGCAAGCACAAGATAAAAAAACCACTATTTGTTACCCCAAGTGCAAAAAAGCAAACTAAGGTTCAACCACAAATCGCAGTACGCAAGGCGGCGGAAATCCTTGCCTCACCGGATCCTAAGTATCCGTCAACCGCCAAGCGTCGAGGTTTGGAGCTAGATGTTCAAGTGAACTTTATAATTGATACTAAAGGCAGAGTCACCAATATTGAATTTGAGCAAAAAAGCAAGGTTAGCTTTTTCCGCAACGCGATTCGTAGTGCCATGGCAAAATGGCGCTTTCTACCAGCCAAAATTAACGGTCAGCCGGTAGAAAGTAAGATGTCGAAAATATTCTCTTTTAGCTTAATGAAATAGTCTTTTACCCCGCTTATTCATCTTACTGAATTTTTCTCGCTGTGAATCATCCAGCAACTGTAAAATTGCATGATGGCTCTTCGCTCTTTGCAATGCCGCTTCGGCAAATTGGGGTTGATACTGATTTTGTAAGTTAGAAAAAGCACTATCGTCAAAGATCGCTGCCGACATTAAGTGGTTCATCTCGGTTTTAAACGCTTTCATTTGCTCGCGGTTAGCTTCGCGATTTGCCTTTTGCTGTTCAAAGATTGCCTGAATCTTTTCTTGCTGTTCATCGGTCAAATTTAACTTGCGTACCAGATGCTGCACTCTGTCCTTACCGTGGGGACGCCAATGACTCGCCTGATGCTCGTTATACTCATAGGCATTCGCGTGCAAGGCAAGCGGCATCACCATAGTTGACAATAAGATCATACTGGATAATAACTTTACTGGTTTTTTCATCTTAATTACACTCCTGATTAACATTCATCTTCAGTGTAATCATTGCAATGCAAAGAAACGCAAAGCAGTGTAAATGTTATGTAAACTTGTCCTGGCACGGGATATTCTAAGGTAAAATTAATCATATCTATTTGTGGTGAGACAAGAGCTAATGGCGGAAAAAAAGCATTTATTAATCATCGATGACGACAAGGAACTCACTGATTTACTGTCTGAATACTTATCACAGGAAGGTTTTCAATTAACTTGTTGTCATGATGGGCTATCCGGTTTAACTCTGGCTAGAGAAAACAGCTATTCCTTGATTTTGCTCGATGTCATGATGCCTGGCCTAACCGGATTTGAAGTATTAACCGCGTTAGGAGGCAAACATAGCACGCCAATATTAATGCTGACGGCAAAAGGAGATGAAGCAGATAAGGTATTAGGCCTGGAGCTCGGAGCCGACGATTATCTCGCCAAACCATTTCAACACAGAGAACTACTCGCCCGTATCAATGCGATACTACGCCGTATTGATATAGTACAAAATCAACAAAACAGCTCATCACAACTCGAAATCAACCAGGTCACTATCAAAGCCGCCACCCGGGAAGTTTTTTGCCAGCAACATCTGATTGAGCTGACCGGCACTGAATATCAAATATTAACATTATTAATGGAAAACGTCGGTAATATCGTCAGCAAACAAGTCATTTCACAGCAGGTGTTACAACGTAAACTCAGCCCATTCGACCGCAGTATCGATATGCATGTCAGCAATATTCGTCGGAAACTGGCGCCCTTTAGTGATAATGATAAATTAAAAACCGTGCGCGGCGCCGGTTATATCTTTTTATCCGGTCGAGATTAGAGGCAAATATTGTGCTACAAGTCATCAAAAAGCAACTGTCGTCGATTCCGGTTAAACTGTTTTTATCCTTCTGGCTGATCACCTTATTGTCCATCAGTATTACCCGCTTTGTATACCATCAGTTGGAGCAGGAGAGCATTATTGCGCCGACCCATCACGGGGATTTACGCCGACTGCATCACGCTGGCAGAAAGCTTTCTACACGACAATTCACCAGCATTCATGCCCTGCTAAAAAAAGTACCAACACCGCATGATATTGACTTAGTGCTCAAAGATGTCAATTCACAACAAGTCTTTGTTAACCGAGAACGGCACTTGCGGGGGATTAGTGAATATTTGCAAAAAAATGAATTTACAAACGTGACCACGGTACAATTTCCATTTGTCCGTTTAACCGGGCCAGAGTTAATTACGCTAAACAACAGCCAATATCAGCTTTATCTCGCTCATAAAACCCGGCCACCAGCGATAGGCTCGATGATCATGCAACTGCCAATCTGGCTACGCTATTTTATCCCACTGACAGTCAGCTTGCTATTATGCTGGCTATTAGCGCGCACTTTAACCAAACCATTGATCGCCATCAAACAGGCCGCCACTGACATAGGTAACGGTAACTATCAGTCGCGCGTTAGTCAGGTGGTCAAGCGCAGTGATGAAATCGGCGAAATGGCGTACAGCTTTGATCAAATGGCGGAAAAACTGGAGGCCAACATTAGTGCTCATCAGCGACTGCTCGCCGATGTTTCCCATGAACTGCGTTCACCTATGACCCGATTACATATGGCGTTAGGTTTGATTGAACAAGCCAGTAAAGAAAACCCAACCATTGATAAACACCTAGCGCGCTGCGAGCAGGAAATTAGTCAACTGGACAGTTTGATCACTAATATATTGTCTTTATCTCGACTGGAAAACAGCTTCCAGCAGCTGGATTTCAACTCAGTTAACCTCAGTGAATTATTGCAAAAAATCATTAATGATAATGATTACTTAACTGATGAAAAGTCTATTAGCATAAAGCTACAATGTCCCGAAAAACTCGTGTTAACTGCCAATCAAACCCTGCTTTATAGCGCGATAAATAACATAGTCAACAACGCCATTAAGTACTCATTCCCTCATGGAAAAGTCACTATTAATGGTGCTGATAACGGCAGTATTATTAACTTAACTATCACAGATAATGGCATTGGTGTGCCAGAGCAGCAATTATCTCAACTGTTCTACCCGTTTTATCGAGTATCAGATGCCAGAGACCGAGATTCAGGCGGTACCGGATTAGGTTTAGCGATCGCAAAACAGGCGGTCGAGCTTCATCAGGGCAATATCCATGCGGAAAATAATCATAGCGGCGGCTTAACAATTACCTTAGAATTACCAATTAACATTAGGGGCTGTTGATCTTTGCTGTTTGAAAGATCAACAACTCCTAGCTAATTAACATAAAAACAAGCCAGCTTATGCCCTTACGAATTACTGTTATTTTGCTGCCTCTGGTTTTGTACTTTGCACCTTTTATGAGTCATTCATCACCTCTTACTCAAGAAAACACTATTGCTGACACATTCGATCAGCAGGTTACCCAGTTTTGGCAGTCGGGAGAGTTTTCGTCATTTCAAGGCAAAAGTGATCTCAGGATTAATTACGCCGCTTTTATTACCAACACCGACGCTCCCTGCTTAGTAATATCCCCAGGGCGAGTAGAAGGCTATTTAAAATATCAGGAACTTGCATTCGAACTTTCACAACAAAGCATTAATATTTTTATTATCGACCATAGGGGACAAGGGCTCTCCCAGCGCTTATTAACCAATCCGCACAAAGGCCATGTTGAGCAGTTTGATGATTACGCCGATGATTTATACCAGTTTATCAGTCAAGTGATACCAGCGAGCTGTCATCAAAACACTCAACCTTTGCTGCTCGCCCATTCAATGGGTGGCGCTATTGCCCTGAGAATGATGCAAAAATACCCAGGCAAGATAAAAAGCGCCCTGCTATCTTCTCCCATGATAGCGATTAACAACGGCGGAATTCCGTTATGGCTCGCCAAAACACTGATTGGCACAGGCAACTTTTTCAATTCACTACTGAGTGAGCAGGCATGGTATTTTTTCGGCCAGGGAAATTATCAACCAACACCATTTAGTGAAAACCAATTAATGCACGACAAGCTCAGGTATCAGAGGTTTATCGAGCTTTATCAGCAGCGACCAGAACTACAACTAGGTGGCGTTACCTTTCACTGGCTGCAACAGGCAATCAAGGCCAATCAGATGATATTTGCAGAGTTGGATAGGCTACAAACGCCAATCACTATTTTACAAGCGAGTGCTGACAGTGTAGTAAACAACCGTGCACAAGATGAATTTTGCCAGCAACTAGAGCAAATCAAGCCGAGCTAC
>CAZUHQ010000005.1:0-31044 GCA_964620605.1 uncultured Thalassotalea sp. | reverse complement strand
TTGAAGGTGCGTATCATGAACTGTTCTTTGAACAGGATAGCTATCGCAAGCAAGTAATGGCAGAAATTAACCACTGGCTTACAAACTCTACTCAGTAAACTATCTGACTTCCCTGGTTTTTAACTCCCTGGCAACCACAGAGCTTGGATCGTGATGGATCAGTACCTCACAAGGAGCCAGAGCCTGCTCTATTTCTTTTTCTATTGCTACGCCTATGCTGTGCGCTTCCACTAACGACAAGTTATCGTCCAGTTCCAAGTGAAACTGAATAAAACGCTGTTGCCCTGCCTGACGCGTCCTAAGCTCATGCATGCCGAGCGCCTTATCATGACTGAGAATAATTTCCCTGATTTTCTCGACCTCTTCTGGCGCCAGTTCATGATCCATTAAATGCTGAACACTGAGCCAGATAATTTTCGCTGCGCCAAACATTAAATGAGCACCAACCATCAGGGTAAAAATACCATCTGCCCTAATCCAATAACCCTGACTTAGCAATAAAGCTGCCAGCACCCCTAAATTTAATAAAAGATCTGATTGATAGTGCAGCGAATCGGCACTGATAGCTAACGACTGGGTTTTTGCAATCACTACTTTTTGCAATACCACTAACGCCAAAGTTAAAAAAATTGCAATAATACTGACCCAGATGCCAACCTCGGTATGGACAATAGCCTTAGGCGTAATAACACGTTCAACGCCATTACTGATCAGTAATAACGCCGAACCTAAAACAAACGCCGCCTGCACTAGTCCCGCCAGGCTTTCTGCCTTGCCATGACCAAATTTATGTTCCTTATCCGCTGGGGCTAATGCGAATCTTAAGATCACTAAATTCATTAATGAGGCAAACAAATCCAACATCGAGTCGGTAGCCGAGGCCAGCATCGCACTGGCGTCGGTCACTAACCAGGCATAAAGTTTTAGCACCACTAACAACAAGGCAACGCTGGTTGCAGCAAATGCTGCACACTTTACCCAAAAGTTATATCCTGCTTTTGTTTGTACCATAGATAGTTTTCCTTTATAACGACTCTTTAATAGTAGCAAGCCTTTGTTCTATACTCAGCCCAAGGTATAATTGCCATTAAAATCTACCGTGAGAACAGTTAATGCTAGACGTTGTGCTATTTCAACCGCAAATTCCCCCCAATACCGGCAATATTATTCGTTTATGTGCCAATTCAGGGTTTAGGTTACACCTGATTGAGCCTTTAGGCTTTGATCTGGACGATAAAAAGCTGCGACGAGCTGGTTTAGATTATCACGAATTTGCCGCGGTAAAGCGTCATAAAAATTATCAGGCATTTATCGAAAGTGAGCAGCCAAAGCGAGTGCTGGCGGTCACCACTAAAGCGACAAACTATTATCATCAGGTAAACTTTAGTGACGGCGATTACCTGTTATTTGGCTCAGAAACCGCTGGTTTACCGGAAGAAGTGAGACAGCAAATTCCCGATCAGGACAAAATCCGCATTCCTATGCTCAAGGATAGCCGCAGCATGAATTTGTCCAATGCCACTGCGGTAATTATTTATCAAGCGTGGCGCCAGCTGGAATTTAAAGGTTCGGTATAATTAAAAAGTAAGATTTGAGTAAGTAAATACTTACTCAAATTTTCGCTCACGGGACAACAGATCAGAAGCTGCCGCTTTGGCATTTTTACCACAGTACAGTACCTGATAAACTTGCTCAACTATCGGCATTTCCACTCCCATGCGCTGTGCCAGCATATAAACTTCTTTGGTGTTACGGTAACCTTCCACTACCTGCCCGATATCCTGCATCGCCTGTTCAACACTATCGCCTTTGCCAAGTGCCAAACCAAAACGACGGTTACGCGATTGATTATCGGTACAAGTTAATACCAAGTCGCCCAAGCCAGCCATCCCCATAAAAGTTGCAGGTTCGGCGTTTAATGCTGCGCCTAAACGGCTCATTTCCACCAATCCCCGGGTGATCAACGCCGTTCTGGCATTGGCACCAAAACCAATGCCATCAGCCATACCTGCACCAATAGCGATAACATTCTTTACCGCACCGCCAAGCTGCACGCCGATAAAATCTGTATTGGAATAAACCCTAAAGGTTTTCTCACAATGCAGTAAATCCGATAGTTCATTGACAAAGTTATCGTCGGTAGAGGACAAGGAAATTGCCGTCGGTAAACCGGCTGCCATTTCTTTGGCAAAGGTCGGTCCGGATAAAACTGCCAGCGAAACCTCATCACCTAAGACCTTGCGGGCAACATCCTGAAGTAAACAGCCAGTATTTGGGTCCAGGCCTTTAGTCGCCCAGGCGATTTTAGCATTAGGTCGTAAAAACGGCTTGATTTGCTTGAGCATATCGCCAAAGGCATGGCTTGGCACCACGATAAGAATATTGTCGCTCGCACCAACGGCAGTCGCCAGATCTGAGACTAATTCGAGTGACTCAGGGAACTGACTGCCCGGCAAATATTTTTCATTGCTGCGCGAGCTGACCATCTCACAGATATGTGCTTTGTCCCGTCCCCATAGCAAGGTTTTATGGCCGTTGCGAGCAAAGCAGATCGCCAGGGCGGTGCCATAAGAGCCCGCTCCAATGACACTAATGTTAGCCGATGGCTCAGTCATAAATTAGTGTGTTTCTGTGCTTGCCGGTGCTTGAGTGTCAGCCTGTTCTTTGGCACGCTGCTGCATATATGAAGTAAACAGGGCATCAAAGTTCACTGGCGCTAAATTGATTTGCGGAAATGAACCACGGTTAACTAAACTCGCAACAGATTCACGGGCATAAGGGAATAAAGTTGAAGGACAAAATGCGCCAATAGTATGTGCAAGTTGCGCTTCAGGTAAATTACCGATAGTGAAAATACCCGCTTGTTGTACTTCAGCTAAAAATGCCGTTTGGCCTTCAACTTCTGCTGTTACTGTTAACGCTAACACAACTTCATAAGCATTTTCCGCTAACTTGGCTGAGCGAGTATCTAAATCTAACTTGATTTCCGGCTTCCATTCTTTTTGAAAAATCGCTGGTGAATTAGGTGTTTCAAAAGAAATATCTTTGGTATAAACACGTTGAATCGCAAATTGTGGTCCTGCTTGTTCTGCGTTTGCTTCTGCACTGTTTTGATTTTCGTCAGCCATTTTATCTTCCTATTGCTATGCGTTTTGCATGTAAATTTTAATTTTTAAATAAGTGATCGGGCAGACCAATCACGTCGTTTCCGCTAGTATTGAGTCAAGTTTATTCTGATAATGCAGGGCATATAACTCATCGCAGCCACCTATGTGCTGGCCATGGATAAAAATTTGCGGCACAGTATATCCACCGTTACTACGTTCAATCATTTGTTCACGTAACTCAGGTTCCATACCTATATCAATTTCTTTAAAATTAACGCCTTTTTGTTTGAGTAGCATTTTTGCTCTCATACAAAAACCACACGTCATTTTACTATAAATTTCTACTGCCATTTTTGACCTATTACTATCTAGCCTATTTTTTAACTACAGGTAAACCCGCGCCCGTCCAGGCATTCATGCCACCTTTTAATAAACTTGCTTGTTTAAAGCCAGCCTTAAAAAGCTGTTCTGCGACTTTTGCGGCGGTGATACCAGCAGTACATACGACTATAATGGGTTTGTCTTTGTGCTTTTCAAGAGCAGCAAAGTCATTATTGTCAATCTTTCCCTTAGAGATATGTTTTGCATCGATGATATGCGCCGCTTTAAACTCTTTTTCAGTGCGCATATCCAACACTACGCCATCTTCCCGGTTAACGGCAAAAGTTAATTCCTGCGGACTTAATTGCTTGATTGGCGATAGCTTGATTTTAATGCTAGTAACGATAATCGCGATAAAGATACCAACCCAGGCAGCAGCCAACACAGGATGGTTAGCTAAAAACTCAGTAAATTGTTC
This sequence comes from uncultured Thalassotalea sp., assembly GCA_964620605.1. GTDB lineage: Bacteria > Pseudomonadota > Gammaproteobacteria > Enterobacterales > Alteromonadaceae > Thalassotalea_E. Next base: position 27,138 of record CAZUHQ010000005.1, on the reverse strand, counting down.
CATATATATTTCAATAAATACCAACAAAAATTTGCCGACAGTATACAGGCCAGTGCCTTTTATTTACAGAATAAATCCGATATTTCTATTAGCACTTGAGATCAGGCCAAATTCGCTATTTCAATAGAACAATTTTGTCTAGCAAGGATAAAGCAATTCCTTAACTCACTTGATATAATGCAGGATTATTAACGCTTGATTTTAAAACTTATATTGGAAGTGGTATGTCGAAGAAAAAACCAACTGTGCTGATTATCTTAGATGGCTGGGGCTATAGTAAAAATACAAAAGCCAATGCCATCTATCACGCCAACACGCCAGTGCTGGACGATTTAACCGCTAATCTCCCCAATATGCTGATTCACACTTCCGGCAGGGCAGTAGGCCTCCCCGACGGACAAATGGGTAATTCAGAAGTTGGTCATGTTAACTTGGGCGCCGGACGTATTGTTTACCAGGATTTTACCCGCATCACTAAAGCGATTGAAGATCAGGAGTTTTACCATAATCCGGCGTTATGTCAGGCGGTGGATAAAGCGGTTGCCACTGATAAAGCAATACATATTTGCGGCCTGATGTCGCCAGGTGGTGTTCACAGTCACGAAGATCATATTTTTGCTATGATAGAACTGGCTCAGCAACGCGGTGCAAAAAAAGTCTATTTGCATGCCTTTTTAGATGGTCGCGATACGCCACCAAGAAGCGCCGAAGCTTCATTAATTAAAGCACAGCAAAAGTTTGCCGAACTTGGTTGTGGTCAAATTGCCTCGATAGTTGGCCGTTACTATGCAATGGACAGAGATCAGCGCTGGGAGCGAGTTGAAGCAGCCTATGATTTGATGACTAGCGGAATTAGTGAGTTTCAGTTTGATAATGCCGTGGATGCTCTACATGCCGCGTATGCCCGCGATGAAAATGACGAATTCGTCAAGGCATCAGCGCTCACAGACGCTAACGGAAACACCATAAAAATGGCAGATGGCGACAGTGTGATTTTTATGAATTTTCGCGCTGACCGGGCACGTCAATTCACTCGCAGTTTTGTCGACGCTGATTTTTCCGGCTTTACTCGTAAAGCAACACCAAAATTAGCTGATTTTGTCATGCTGACGGAATACGCCGCCGATATCAACACCAGCTGTGCCTTCCCGCCAGCACCGTTAAACAATGTTTTGGGCGAGTGGCTGGAGAAACATAACAAAACCCAATTGCGCATTTCGGAAACCGAAAAATACGCCCATGTCACCTTCTTCTTTAGTGGCGGCAAGGAAGATACTTTCAAAGGCGAACAGCGAATTTTAATACCATCACCCCAGGTCGCCACTTACGACTTACAGCCAGAAATGAATTCGACCTTACTAACCGACAAGCTGGTTGAAGCCATTACCAGCGGTGATTATGACTTTATCGTTTGCAACTACCCAAATGGCGATATGGTCGGCCATACCGGCAAATTTGACGCCGCAGTCAAAGCTTGTGAAGCGGTCGATCACAGTATAGGTCGTGTGATTGATGCATTGAAACAAAGCGGCGGCGAGTGCTTGATCACTGCCGACCACGGCAATGCCGAGCAGATGGTCGATAATCAATCCGGCCAGGCACATACCGCCCATACCTGCGAGCCGGTACCCCTCATTTATTTTGGCCGTAAAGCAACGCCAGCAGCAACTGGCGCGTTAAGTGATATTTCTCCGACTATCTTAAATTTGATGAGCTTGCCACAACCTGACGAAATGACAGGTTCTAATTTAATGGAGCTTGATTCATAATAACGTCGGTTTTCATCATCACTCGACAATAATAACAATGAATCACTTTGGCTATCTGAAGAAAAAATTAGCATTAGCAGCTATGCCGCTAACGCTAGTTTTTTTTATTTGCAGCTTGTTGGCTATCATCAGTTTTTCGAACAAAAGCCACGGACAAGAAACTGCAGACGATAAGCTTAAGCAAGTCAAACAAGCGATCAGTGAACAAAAAACCACAATCAAGCAAGTAGACGCCAAACGTCAAAAGTTACTGAATCAACTTAAAAATGACGAGCTGGCTATTGCTAGCGCCAGTAAGGCTCTCAACAGCACCAATAACTCTTTGACCAAGGCCGAACACACTCTAAGCAGGCTTGCCAAGGAAAAACAACAGCTGACCACAGAGCAAAAACGCCAGGAGAGTATTTTAGCGAAACAACTCAGAGCCGCCTATTCCACCGGCCACCATGACTATTTGAAGTTATTATTAAATCAACAAGAGCCAGGCAAAGTACAACGCACCATCAGCTATTATCAATACTTAAATAAAGCGCGAATTAGCGAGATTGACAACTATCAACAAACCATCAAAAAAGTCATCGCAGTAACGAATGAACAGCAACAACAAGCCAGGCAATTAGAGCAATTACAGGCTCAACAACTCAAACAAAAAGCGACATTAGAAAACAGCACCCATCAAAGAAAACAAACAGTCGCCAAACTTAATCAGCAACTGCTGAGTTCCAAACAGCGCCTGGAAAAACTGCAAACTGAAGAAGCTGAATTAACCGAAGCGTTAGCCCGTATTGCCCGCTTGAGTAAGCAGGAAGTCGACCTCAATGGTTTAAGCAAATTAAAACGCAAACTATCCTGGCCGGTAAAGGGAAAAATCACCCGAAGCTTTGGCTCTCGCAAGCAGGATTACTTAAAATGGAAAGGGGTATTGCTGTCAGCACCCGTTGGTCGGGAGGTAAAAACTATCCATAATGGCACCATCTTATTTTCTGACTGGCTTAAAGGCTATGGTTTAGTGACTGTGGTCGATCACGGCGAAGGCTATATGAGCTTATATGGCCATAATCAGGCCTTGTTGAAATCGGTTGGCGATCGAGTAGAAACCGGCGAGCCAATCGCTCTGGTCGGACAAAGTGGCGGACAAAGCCAATCCGCCCTATACTTTGAAATTCGCCATAACGGCCAGGCAGTGAACCCTAAGCGCTGGTGTCGCTAAGTGTAATAGCTATTAATTTCCTGACAAGCAGTTTGTACTCGATTTCACCAAAGCTAGCTGCTAATCTATTCATTTATCTAAAAATAATAGCTGAACTTATTTTGCGTTTTTTCGTTATTTTATTTGCCTTATATTTTTCGACCAATTGCCATGCTGAACATGCAAAGGTTGCCATTATTATCGATGATATTGGCTATCGAACAACCGACGAAGCCGCGCTTAATTTACCCGGCGCCTTAACTTATGCCATCTTGCCCCACACGCCGTTTGGCCTGGCATTGGCGCAGCGGGCGAACCAGGCAGATAAAGATGTCATTCTCCATATTCCAATGGAGGCGGAAAACGGCAAAAAACTAGGCCCAGGGGCATTAATTTCCAGTATGGATGAGCAGGCTATCAGGGCAAGTTTGCAAGCATCGTTCGATGAAATCCCTTTTGCCATCGGCATTAACAATCACATGGGTAGCAAGCTTACCCAGTTATACTCACCTATGGTCTGGACGATGCGCTACTTAAGAGATCATCAGCTGATTTTTATCGATAGCGTTACCACTAATCATAGCAAGGCACGTAGACTGGCCCGTCACTTTGGCGTGCCAAACTTAAGCCGACATTTGTTTTTAGATAATGAGCTGAGCGAAAGTTATATCAGCGGTCAATTTGCCCAACTCATTACGCAGGCGAAAAAATATAAACGCGTGGTCGCCATTGCGCACCCACACCCAGAGACAATACAGGTGCTCAGTTACTTATTACCCCAGTTGGCAATGCATGATATTGACTTAGTGGGTGTTTCTGAATTATTACCCGTTTACCCCACAATTGAAAAATCGACACCGGCAGAATAAATTAGGCATTTAACTGACATCCGTTGCGGGCATGCATAATACCCAGTAAAATGCCGCCATTCGTCTTTAAGAAAGAGTTCATATGAAAGTTACAGTATTTGGTATCGGCTATGTCGGCCTGGTACAAGCAGCCGTTTTAGCTTCCGTTGGTCACGATGTAATGTGTGTCGACATCGATGAAACTAAAATAGCCAACCTAAAAAAAGGCATCATCCCTATCTATGAACCCGGGTTAACACCGCTAGTTGAAGAAACTTATCAAAACGGTCAGCTGCATTTCACCACCGATGCCAAGCAAGGGGTCGAACACGGCACCATGCAATTTATTGCGGTTGGCACGCCACCGGATGAAGATGGTTCAGCCGATCTTAAATATGTTTTAGCGGTTGCAGAAACTATTGCCACCTATATGACAGATGAAAAAGTTATCATCGACAAGTCAACAGTACCAGTTGGTACCGCCGATAAAGTGTCAGCGAAAGTTGCACAAGTACTGGCAGCCAGAAATGCAGACATTAATTTTGATGTCGTTTCTAATCCAGAATTTTTAAAAGAAGGCGCCGCAGTTAGCGATTGCATGAAACCGGATCGCATTGTCGTCGGCACGGAAAACGAAAAATCTCGTGCCCTGATGCATGAGCTTTATGCGCCGTTTAATCGCAATCACGATCGAATGATCTTTATGGATGTTCGCTCGGCCGAACTAACCAAATATGCCGCGAACTGCATGTTGGCCACCAAGATTTCATTTATGAATGAAATGTCAAACCTGGCAGAGCTTTTAGGTGCCGATATCGAAGCGGTGCGCCATGGCATAGGCTCAGACTCTCGCATTGGTTATCAATTTATCTACCCTGGTTGTGGTTATGGCGGCTCCTGTTTTCCAAAAGATGTACAAGCTCTCATTCGCACCGCTAACGGTATTGATTATCAGCCAGCATTATTAGAAGCGGTTGAGTCGGTTAACTATCGCCAAAAACAAAAGCTGTTCACCAATTTAAGTAAGCATTTTAATGGCGAGCTAGCAGGCAAAACCATTGCCATTTGGGGTTTGTCGTTTAAACCGCAAACCGATGATATGCGTGAAGCTTCTTCCATAGTACTGATGGAGGCACTATGGCAGGCAGGCGCAAAAGTACAGGCCTATGATCCGGAAGCGATGGAAGAATGTCAGCGCATCTTTGGCACTAGGGACGATCTCGCGTTAGTCGGCACTAAGGAATCGGCACTGAAAAATGCTGATGCCCTAGTGGTTTGTACCGAATGGAGCCAATTTAGGGCACCGGATTTTGAGCTAATTGCAAATTCACTGAATCATAGATTGATTGTTGATGGCCGAAACCTCTATGATCCACAATTGTTAAAAGCACGTGGTTTTGCCTATTATGCTATTGGCCGTGGTGACAGCGTGCAAAAGGCAAGCTAATGAAATACTTAGTGACCGGCGCGGCAGGCTTTATCGGCTTTCATGTCGCGCAAAGGCTGTGTCAACAAGGCCATAGGGTAATTGGCATTGATAACCTCAATGATTACTATGATGTCAATCTTAAACAGGCACGGTTGAGCGAACTAAGTGATTTCAGTAATTTCAGTTTTAGAAAGCTGGATCTGGCAGACAGAACGGGCATTGCCGAGCTTTTTGCCAGAGAAAAATTTAACCGTGTGATACACCTGGCAGCACAAGCCGGGGTGCGTTATTCCATCGATAACCCTATGGCTTACGCCGATGCCAATTTAGTCGGCCACTTAACCATTTTGGAAGGTTGTCGTCACACCGATGTTGAACATCTGGTCTATGCCTCATCCAGCTCAGTTTACGGTCTAAATAATAAAACGCCATTTGCCACTTCTGATACAGTCGATCATCCGATATCGCTCTATGCGGCGACCAAAAAATCGAATGAATTAATGTCACATACTTACTCACATTTGTATGATATACCGACCACAGGTTTACGCTTTTTTACCGTCTATGGCCCTTGGGGTAGACCAGATATGGCGCTGTTTAAATTTACCAAGGCCATCATTGAAGGCAAGGCCATCGACGTCTACAACCAGGGCGATATGCGTCGTGATTTCACTTATATTGACGATATAGTCGAAGGTATTATTCGCATTCAGAATATTATTCCGCAAAAAGATACTCAGTGGCAAGTGGAAACTGGCTCAGCCGCCAATAGCTCTGCGCCTTATAAAATTTTTAATATTGGCAATGGTAACCCAGTAAAATTGCTAGACTTTATTGAAGCACTTGAACATTCACTTGGCATCAACGCAAAGAAAAATTTAATGCCAATGCAGCCTGGCGATGTTTACCAAACTTATGCCGATGTTGACGACTTATTCAAAGTAACAGGCTATAAGCCTTCCATGGAGGTTGTCCAAGGGGCGAAACATTTTGTTGACTGGTATAAGAGCTTTTATCAGACCTAACCCCCTTTTTATCACTAACGCCTAAAAGCCATACTGTTAAAACGCAATATGGTTTTTTTCTAATAATTCAATGACGTGTTTCACTGGGATCGCATAGGTAATACCACTCGGGTTGCTGATCACGCCTTCTTTCGTTTTTTGAACAAACACCTTATTAATCACCCCAACCACTTTACCGTTGTTGGCTTGATATAAAGCACTGCCGCTGTTACCTGGATAGGCGGTGGCATCCAATTGATACACTAAATAAGGGTCGCGCAGTCGTTTTAACATCGCAATATTGATTTGCCGACTATCAGCAACCGGAGCAATCGTAGGCGTGATGCTGGCAATAATTCCCCTGTGAGTGACCGGATATAAACCTAATACTGCGCCAATCGGAAAACCGGTAAACGCCACTTTACTACCTTCATCAATAAACGCGTTATTAGCTAATTTCATTGCAGGTAGTGCTGTACCTTCGATAGCCAACAGGGCTAAATCATAACGCGATGAAGCATCAATTAGCCGCGCCTTTCTCACCTTGGCATTTTTTCCAGAGCCAACGAATACCGCCAATTCCTGTAATAAACTCGGGTCTAACTCATCAGGCACGACATGATAATTAGTGATCACGTACTTACCATTACCAATCACAAAACCCGAACCACTTAGCTTATTTTGCGGTCGCCCGGTAGGCGTGAACACACCTATGCCAACTACCGATGGTTTAATTTTTTTAACCGCGCTCACTAAATCAGCATAACTATAAAAATTCACTGTAAGCGCTAATAGCAGCAATAAGCTTTTCAGCACAATAATTCTTCCTTTTAAAATTAATGTTGCGACATTTGCGCAGCTTTGACTATTATTTATCATAACAACAAGGGTAACAATAAGTTAGTTTGAAAATAAGGGAAACGCAGTGGAAAAAAAGAAGATAGTTCCCATTTTTGCTGGCGGAGGTACCAGATTACCTGCGCATGTCGGTATTTTAAAAGCCTTAGAAGAATATCAAATCGACTTTGATAATATCGTCGGCGTTTCAGGTGGTAGTATTATTAGTAGTTTATTCGCTTCTGGGCTAACCTTGGCGGAAGTTAAGCATATAGCCCTAAATACTGACTATAACCAGTTTCGTGAATTTTCGCTGATCAAGCTTATCCGTAACGGTGGCTTGAGCTCTGGCGATGTTTTTGAGCGCTGGATCGACAGGCTACTCAATGGCAAAACTTTTAAAGAAATGGATTATAACTTACATGTAGTAGCCACCGATGTTGCCCGCGGCAAACCGGTAATTTTCAATAAAGAACGCACCCCAAATGTTAAAGTGTCTCTGGCAGTACGCTTTTCAATGTCGATACCTTTAGTTTTTAGCTTTAAAAAATTTGGCAAACACTTAATGGTCGATGGCAGTATTTTATCAGAAGATGCGTTACATAGAGACTGGGCACAAGACGGCACGCCAGTGATTTGCTTTCGCTTAAAAGGCGATTATGAGTACGATGAGGTTAAAACCACTGGCATGTTTCCAATAGTGCAATATATCAGCCTGCTGATCCGCACCTTTATGACTACCATTTCCCGCGAATATATCAACGACGCATTTTGGCACAATACCGTGGTGATCAATACCGGCACCTCCTCTGCCGTAGATTTTACCATGACCCCAGAACAAAAAGAGGCATTATATTTTAAAGGCTATCACACAGTTCATAAAATACTGCCAATTAAAATTCAGGCGTTATAAACCCATATCAAAACACCTTAGTCAATTACTCACATAGTTATATTTATATATCAGTTATATCTAGTTAAATATAAAGATTATCGTTACAATGCTGGCATTGTTAAATTTTTGTATCTGCATTAATTGTATATTTAGATGGAGTAATGATGGAACAGATAATAAATGCAAAGGTTGCAGTTATTGGTCTTGGCTATGTTGGTTTACCCTTAGCCGTAGAGTTTGGCAAAAAATTCAACACTATAGGTTTTGATATTAATCGGGCTCGTGTTGAAGAGCTCAACCAAGGCTATGACCGTACCTTAGAAGTTGAAAATGAAGAGCTCACTTCTGCTGAAATGCTACGATGTTCAAATCAACCTGAAGACATTCAGGGTTGTGATTTTTATATTGTCACCGTCCCTACTCCTATTGATACACATAAACAACCTGATTTGACACCATTACAAAAAGCGTCAGAATTATTAGGTAAAGTGATCGCAAAGAACTCCATCGTTATTTACGAGTCGACTGTCTATCCAGGTGCTACCGAAGAGGCCTGCGTGCCTATCCTAGAAAAAATTTCCGGGCTAACCTTTAATCAGGACTTTTTCGTTGGTTATTCACCAGAGCGTATTAACCCTGGAGATAAAACTCACCGTTTACCAACAATCTTAAAAGTTACTTCAGGTTCAACCCCAGAAGTAGCAGAAAAAGTTGATGCTTTATACCGCTCCATTATCACTGCTGGAACCTATAAGGCATCTACAATTAAAGTGGCAGAAGCAGCTAAAGTTATTGAGAATACCCAACGTGACGTCAATATCGCCTTAATCAATGAGTTGTCAATTATTTTTAACCGTTTAGGCATAGACACATTGGAAGTATTAGAAGCAGCCGGTACCAAGTGGAACTTTTTGCCTTTCCGTCCAGGTTTAGTCGGTGGTCACTGTATAGGTGTCGATCCTTATTACCTGACCCATAAAGCACAAGCAGTAGGTTATCATCCGGAAATGATCCTGGCAGGTCGCAGGCTCAACGACGGTATGGGGGAATACGTGGTATCACAGCTGGATAAAGGCATGCTGAAAAAGCGTAATCAGGTCGAGCAAGCAAACGTTTTGGTAATGGGGTTAACCTTTAAAGAAAATTGCCCTGATTTACGCAATACCAAAGTGATCGATATTATTCATGAGTTGAAAGAATACAATATCAATGTCGATATTGTTGATCCATTATGCGCCAACGAAGAAGCCATGGATGAATACAATGTCTCATTAACCGAAGCACCACAAAAAAATCATTACGATGCGATAATTCTCGCGGTTGCCCACGAACAATTTAAAACCTTAGGGGTTGAAAAAATTAAGGCATACGGCAAAGCAACCCATGTGTTATATGACTTAAAATGTGTCTTAGATAAAGCTAGCGTCGATATGCGCCTCTAATCATTCAATATTAATTACTAGGAAATTTTCGTGTCAAAGTTTGAACAAGTTAAGCAAGACTTGCTAAATAGCCCTAAAACCTGGTTAGTAACCGGCGTTGCTGGTTTTATTGGCTCTAATTTATTAGAAGCCTTATTGAAACTCAATCAAACCGTCATCGGTTTGGATAATTTTGCTACCGGTTACCAAAAAAATATTGATGAAGTTAAAAGCTTAGTTACAGAAACACAATGGCATAGATTTAGTTTTATCGAAGGTGACATTCGCAATTTTGAAACTTGTTTAGCTGCTAGTAAAAATGTCGACTATGTACTGCATCAGGCAGCATTGGGCTCAGTGCCGAGATCTATCGCCGACCCCATTACCAGCAATTCAGCCAATATTACCGGTTTTCTCAATATGTTAGAGGCGGCAAAGCAAAACCAGGTTTCAAGTTTTGTTTATGCCGCTAGCAGTTCAACTTATGGCGACCATCCGGCACTACCTAAGGTTGAAGAAAATATCGGTAATCCATTATCACCTTACGCCGTTACCAAGTATGTTAATGAATTATATGCGGATGTTTACGCCCGTACTTATGATTTTAAATGTATCGGTTTAAGGTATTTTAATGTTTTTGGTCGCAGACAAGATCCTGATGGTGCCTATGCCGCTGTAATCCCGAAATGGACCGCTGCAATGATCAAGGGCGAGCAGGTTTATATCAATGGTGATGGCTTAACCAGTCGAGATTTTTGCTATATCGAAAATACCGTGCAGATGAATATTTTAGCAGCCACAGGCCCGGAAGAAGCGAAAGCACAGGTATACAATGTCGCTGTCGGTGATCGCACCACGTTAAATGACTTATTCGACTCAATTAAAAATGCCTTAATTAGTAATGGCTTGACCATAGAGCAAAATGCGGAATACCGAGATTTCAGACAAGGAGATGTCCGTCATTCTCAAGCAAATGTCGATAAAGCAATCAATAACCTAAGTTATCAGCCAAGCCACCGGATACAGGAAGGCATACTTGAAGCCATGCCTTGGTACTTAAACAATGTTGGTGAATAATTTATAACAATTATATAATGATTTACCTAGATACTCATCTATACTGTAGCGAGAGAGAAGCCAATCACCTTAATCAAAGGTAATCATGGTGATCGCCCGCAAGGACGCGTTAATATTTTGGAGTAAATGGCTAAATGAGCTGGAGCAAAAAACTGTTAAACACCCCAGTAGTTGGCGATGTGACCAAAAAAATAGTGTCTATGAAAGTCAATCATGATGCTAAAAATATTGCTGAACATTTTACCCAATTTCTTGCACCAGAAGTCGCAACCACACCCGAGCTCAGAGATGAAGTATTTAAAATTCGTCATAACGTTTATTGTGAAGAACTAGCATTTGAACAGGTAAAAGAAGAAGGCATGGAAAAAGATGAGTTTGACGATCAATCGATATTCTCCATGATCAAGCATAAACCATCCGATGTTTATACGAGCTGTGTCAGAGTCGTACAATCTCGCAATGAAAACGAATTACTTCCGTTGGAGAAATATTGCCTGAATTCAATTCAAAATAAAGAATTACACCCAAGTAACTTTGCCCGCCATGAAATCTGCGAAATATCCCGCTTAGCGGTAAAAGCAGACTTCCGACGCCGTGCCAGCGACAAGTTCAAAGGTTCAGCAACCGGTGCCATTAGTGAAGCAACCTATTCTGAAACCGAATTACGTTGCTTCCCGTTTATTGCGATCGGTTTATATATGGCGGCAGCCACCATGGCGATTAATACCGGCATTAATCATGTTTATGTAATGATGGAACCCCGCCTTGCCCGCAGCATGAAATTTGTTGGCATCAAATTTATCCAGCTAGGTGAAGCCATTGAATACCATGGCCTTCGAGCGCCCTATTACATTAACCCCAATATCTTTTTGGAAAACTTAACCCCTGGCTTTTCAGCCCTTTACCTGTCAATAAGAGAAGATATTTGCCACCAATTACCTAAAATCAACTAACGCATTAAATCTAAGTTGTGGCTCTGCATCTCTATTCGGTATAATAATGTAGTTTTATCCTCCGAATAAGAAATAGGAAAGTGAATGAAAATAGGCATTATCGTCGGAACTCGCCCTGAAATTATTAAAATGGCGCCAGTAATAAGGGAATGCCAACAAAGAAATATCCCTTACTTTATCATTCACTCCAACCAACATTATTCCAAGGAAATGGACAGTATTTTCTTTGATGAATTACACTTACCGACACCTAAGTACAACCTGGGTGTCGGTTCTGGCTTACACAGTAATCAAACAGGTAACATTCTTATTAAAATGGAGCCTATATTAGTAAAAGAAAAGCCTGATGTTGTTCTAGTGCAAGGGGATACCAATACTGTTTTAGCGGGGGCTCTGGCTGCATCAAAACTTAATATTAAAGTAGGTCATATTGAGGCGGGGCTTCGCAGTTATGACAGAACCATGCCAGAAGAAACCAATCGTACTATGGCAGATCACATCAGTGAGTACCTGTTTGCTGTTGGCCCTAATCAGGAAAAAATCTTAAAGCATGAAGGTATAGATGCCAATAAGATTCACACTGTCGGTAACACAGTATCGGACTCTCTGTTCCAACACTTGGAAATATCGGCGCAGACCAGCACCATACTGTCTGACTTACAACTAACACCGAAGGAATACTTTCTTGTTACCGCCCATCGCGCATCAAACGTAGATATTCCATCAAATCTACAAGAGCTACTCGCACTATTTAATGCTGTTCACAAGAAATATTCACAGACAATTGTCTGGCCAATTCATCCTCGTACCCAAGCTAAACTTAAAGAATTTGATATAGAAGTGCCTGAATATTTACAGCTGATAGCGCCGATTGGCTATTTAGACTTCATACAGCTACAAAAAAATGCACGATTAATATTAACCGACTCAGGCGGCATTCAAGAAGAAGCCTGTTTACTTGGCGTACCGTCTTTAACACTACGCGAAAATACTGAACGTCCGGAAGCAGTTGAAGTAGGCGCGAGTGAGCTGGTTGGACGTAATGCTGACAAAGCGGTCAAAGCAACCGAGCAATGGTTAAGCCGTAAAGAGTTTTCATGGAATAATCCCTTTGGAGACGGAAAAGTTGCCAAGTCAATTCTCGATATAATTGAAGGTAAATCAAGCGCTGGTAATAGCAATACAATTACCGCAAGAAATGAAACCATAGCCGTCGTTGGTATGGGCTACATGGGCCTCCCTATAGCTAGCCTGTTAGCACAAGCAGGATATAATGTTACTGGCGTCGATTTAAATCAGAGCAAAGTCGACAGCATTAATCGTGCGGAATGTCCGTTTGATGAAGCAGGATTACCCGAGCTCATTACTCAGGTAGTTTCACAAGGTTTCCTGAAAGCTTCAACTGAAATTCCTTGTAGTGAAACCTATTTAGTGGCTGTACCAACGCCACATAAAGACAGCCGATGTGATCGCAGTTATGTGTTTGCGGCGGTAGATGCTATCGCTAAAGTTGCGAAAGATGGGCAAACAGTTATTGTTGAATCGACTATTTCGCCGCAAACTAGTTTAGCAGTTGAGCAAAGATTCGTGGATGCAGGATTAAAAATTGACGTTGTACATTGCCCCGAGCGTGCTATTCCTGGACAAACTCTGCATGAGCTGGTCAATAACGACCGAATTATTGGCGCATCAAATAAAGCAGCTCAGCAAAAAGTCAAAGCGATTTACCAAAGTTTTGTAAACGGCGAAGTATTTTTAACCGATTTAACCACAGCAGAATGTATTAAACTGGTTGAAAATACTTCTCGAGATGTCGGCATCGCGTTTGCAAACGAACTGGCTGAGATATGTCAGGAGCTCAATGTTGATGTTTACGAAGTGATAAAATTAGCGAATCGTCACCCAAGAGTTAACGTATTAACGCCAGGACCTGGTGTTGGTGGACATTGTATCCCTATAGATCCCTGGTTCTTGGTAGAAAATACCAAGACTGGTGATTTAGTCAGGTTATCCAGACAAATTAATGATCGCCGTCCAAAGCTTATCGCAGATAAAGTCCATCAACAGGCAAATGCCCTACAGGCGAAAAAAATAGTGATTTTAGGTGTCGCGTACAAACCGAATGTTGACGATTGCCGAGAAACACCTGCAGAACCCATTTTTCAACAACTGACCGAAATGGGCTATGAAGTAAAATATCATGATCTTCATGTAAATTCATGGAACTGCCCGCGTATTGAATCATTAAATGATGCCCTTGCCTGGTCAGATATCCAGGTACTAGTCACCGCACACAACGAATACAAGGTATTAACCGCAAGTCAGCAATTGTTTGATGCCTGCGGTTTAATTAAGTAATGACAAAAAAGCTATCGGTACATTATGCACCGATAGTTTGACTAATTAATATCATCCAAGCACAAAATTTTTACTGCAATTTTCACTTACCAATCTATACTTTCCTTATTAAATTCAAATTGCTATGCAGCAATTCTTAACAAGGATTTTCAGTGTTTAACTACGAAGATGCATTCTCACGCAATATCGGTTGGGTAACAGAACATGAGCAACAACAGCTAAGAAATAAGCGAGTTGCAATCGCCGGTGCAGGTGGTGTTGGTGGAGTACATTTACTAACTCTGGCTCGTTTGGGTATCGCAAACTTTAATATCTCAGATTTTGATGATTTTGAAGTCCACAACTTTAATCGTCAATCCGGTGCATTTATCTCAACCATAGGCCAGCAAAAAGTTGATGTTATGGAAAAAATGGCTCAAGACATCAATCCGGAAGCTGATATCATTGCATTTCCTGATGGCATTTTTGAACACAATGTAGATGAATTCTTAAAGGGTGTTGATTTGTATGTCGATGCTCTGGACTTTTTTGCTCTAGAAGCGCGCAAAACGGTGTTTAAGAAATGTTATGAAAATAATATTCCAGTAGTCACTGCTGCCCCTTTAGGCATGGGTTGTGCTTTCCTATGCTTTTTGCCGGGAAAAATGACTTATGAAGAGTATTTCCGTTTCAATGATAAAACAACAGAAGAAGACCAACTGATCCAATTTTTAATTGGCCTATCTCCTGCTATGCTGCAACGCCCCTATCTGGTGGATGAATCAAGAGTCAGCTTTAAAGAAAAAAAAGGCCCATCGACCCCCATGGCAGTGAACCTATGTGCCGGTATCGCAGAAACTTATGCTCTTAAAATTTTACTAAATCGCGGAGAAATTCTTTGTGCACCCTATGGCCTGCATTTTGATGCCTATCGCAATAAGTTTGTCAAAACCTGGCGCCCTTTTGGCAATGCCGGACTTATTCCACGTATCATGTTTAAGATTGCTAAAAATATCGTCAATAAGTAAACTAGTTGTAAAGAACTATCTAGCCAATATAAACTCTATTTATTAAAAGGACTTCAGATGATCAAAGCACTTTTTCCTGCGCTTGCCTTATTTTTGTTATGTACGACTTCCGGGTGCAGCGAACCAAAAGATAACACGACTTTACTAACTGAAGCTCAACAGCAATTTCAAAATAATGACGCTGCAACAGCGATAATCACACTTAAAAATATTTTAAAAAATACGCCTGATAACAGCGAGGCAAGAGAACTCCTAGGCAAGATCTATTTAGAGAATGACAATTTTCTAGCGGCAAAAAAAGAATTGAAGCGAGCGCTAGCTAACAACCCTTCACAGGAAAGTACTGTTGTATTGCTAGCTAGAACACTACTCGCCTTAAACGACCATAAAAATGTAATAGAATTAATAGCCAATACAAGTTTTCAAAGTAACGAAAATAATCTACACGCACTAGTATTAGCTGGCCAGGCGCATTTAGGCTTAGAACAATTAGAACAAGCAAAACAAAAAATAGCACAAGCTAATTCAATTGATGCGTCTGCCAAGTATAGTTTATTCGGTCAGGCATTAATTGCAGCCTATGAGCAAAATAAAGATCTTGCACTAAATATACTGTCGAAATTAATTACGGATTATGGTGACTTTCAAGAGGCTCTTCTCCTAGAAGGCAGCGTTTATAGTAATAATGAACAGTACCAACAAGCTGCTAACAGTTATAGTAAATACTTAAAATTAAAGCCGGAAAATTTTGCCATAAAAACACTCGTTGCCCATAACTATATCAAAGCGGGAATGTTTGATAACGCTAGACCCTATGTTGAACAATTACTCGCCATAAATGATCAGCATCCGACATCGAATTTACTAGCCGCGCAACTGGCTTACAATGATCAAAATTATGAAGCGGCCAAACAACTTGCCAATCAGGTGATGAACTCTACAGATAACGGTCTGGCACAAATGATATCTGGACTCAGCAGCTATCAGCTTGACGAAATAGAGCAGGCATATTATCAGTTAAACGCCATTGCTGACAGCCTGCCACCGGCTCACAAAGTACACAAAATACTTGCCATCTTGCAAGTAAAATTAGGTTATCAAAATGATTTAAATAATAACCTACCAACTGATTCAACATACGCAGATGATGCTACCTTTTATGCAAATTTAGGGACAGAATACCTGATCAAAGGCAATAAGAAAGCAGCCAAAACAATGTTTAATAAGGCCGCAGCGATTACACCAAACGATGCAAACATCAAAACTCAACTCGGTTTAATAAAACTGTCTGAAAATGACGAGTCTGGAATACGCGATCTTGAAAATGCAATTTCAATTGCTCCTAATTTTGAAAAAGCCAATATTGCTCTAGCAATGAATTTACTGCGAAACGGGAAAATAGCTCAGGCAGAGACAACTGCAGCTCAATGGCTAGAACAGCAGCCTGCAAGTGCTACTGCTATGATTCTTAACGGTAACATTGCGGTAAAAGCAGGAAAATTAGACAAAGCAAAAACTTGGTTTCATCAAGCAGCCAAAGTTGCCCCACAAAACATTACGCCTTTGTTTAACTTGGCTGTGATTTATTCTCAAGAAAGCAACTATGATGAATCAAACAAGCTATTAAACAAGTTATTCAGTGTGGATCCCGAATATCCTTATGCATATCGATTAGCGATCGATAATGCGATAGCAACAAATCAAGAAGATGCCCTTGAGAAACAACTACAATCACTTATTAATAAGTCAGAAAGTGCCACTTGGCCAAGGGTAGTCTTAGCTAGAAGAAACCTTATTAAAAATAATGTCTCTGAGGCAATCAGTATTTTAGAGCAACTTATTGATTATGAAAACTTACCAAAAACATATTTTCAAACCTATGAAGACGCATTAATTAGAATTAAACAAACGGATAAATTAGCCAATGTCTATTTACGCTGGCAACAGGCTCAACCCAAAAATGAATTTGCTTATCTCAATCAAATTCAGTTTTTAGAAAAGCAAGGGGACTTCCATGGTGCATTAGCAGTTATTGAAAAAGTACTGAAATTACCAAATTTTAAAAATGATCTTCATTTCCAATCTTTACAGGCTTATTATTTACTAGCCTCTTCACAATTTGAATTAGCAGAAAAGAAAATTAACCGCTTGGTGGCTATAGCTCCAGAACACGCATTTATACTTAGATTACAAGGCCAACTGGCTATGGCCAAATATCACCACAAGGACGCTATTAATTATTTATTAAAGTCCTTTAATTTAAGCCCTAAAGACGAAACCGCCCTTTATTTAGTTAACTCTTATAAAAATAACAACGAAATAAAAAACGCCATAGACTTTGTCGAGCACTTGCTTAACCAACAACCGGATAAATTAATTTATCGAACTTTGCTAGCTGAATTATATATAACGCATGCTCCAGCAAAAGCTATTACATTATATCAGGCATTGCTTAAAGCAGACCCAAATAATACAGTTAACCTTAATAACATTGCTTGGCTCTACTACCAAAAGCAAGACTATCCGCAAGCCGAGAAATATGCGAAAAACGCGATAATATTAGCTCCCAATAATGCTGATATTTTAGATACCTATGGGCTGATATTAACCAAACTCAACAAACTAAAACAAGCTATTGAAATACTGGAACAAGCCAGAAATTTTCGACCCAATAATAAAGAAATTGCTACTCATTTATCCATGGCTTATAAAGCGGATAACCAGCCTGAAGCGGCGGAGCAAGTATTACAATCGTTACCATCAAGCTAGAAAATCTAGCATAGAATAATTACGAGCGCTAAATGAAAGATAGAAGTTACTTACCAGTATATCTGTTGGCACTATTAACTGTGTTAGTACTCATTAGCCAGCTACCAATTATTGCAAATATTTGGCAGTATAGTTTTGATGACGGCACCTATTCTCACGCTTATCTTATTCCTTTAATTTCAGGTTATCTCTATTGGGAGTTAAATAAAAATAATGAATTGCAGTTAAGAGAAACTATTAACCCACTAGCCTTAATTGCAGTAACAATAACAGGTTGTTCGTTAGTCATTTTTACCATTGCACAATTTACCTTTGGCTACCGTGTTTTTATTATCTTGTTTTATGGTGCGCTAATTTCATTAGTTTTTAAATCGTCATTCAAAACTCTGTTCCCGGCTTTTTTCCTCATATTCCTAATCCCAGTGTGGGGTGTTTTAATTACACCTTTGCAAGAGTTATCAACAATTGCGGTCACAAGCATAATGGGAGCTTCAAATATCCCAATTTTTGTTGAAGGTAATACTATCCATATCCCCGAAGGAGTATTTGAAATTGCAGGAGGCTGCAGTGGACTAAGATACCTTATAGTTTCACTGGCAATTTCCTCTCTATTTATTTTCTTACATGTGAACAAAGTAAAACACGCTATTATATTTATTTTGTTAGCCGCAATAGGGGCCTTGATAACCAACTGGATAAGAATCACCGGTTTAATCCTAATCGGGCACTATACTAATATGGAAAGTGACTTAATGACTGACCACAATATGTTTGGTTGGTATTTATATATTCCTTATATGTTATTGTTATTTTCACTAGGGCAGCGCTACTGTATTTCTCCGCCTCACCTACACAAGAAAGAGCCAATAAAAATTAAGACTAGCTATAATGGTAAAATAATACTCTTTTCTCTATTCTCATTGCTGATAAGCTCTCCTGTTCTACTAGGTGTTGCATTACCCAACATCGAATCCAATATATTAAGCAACTGTCAGCAAGCTGAATTTAACCACCCTGAGCCTGTTTTAATAAGTAAACACCTGCGCTGTGTTTCTGAAAATGGAGGTAAAACACACTACCGCTATATTTTCGTCGGTAATAAGTTAGGAGAATCTGTTGATTATTATGAAAACAAGTTTATTCCTATCAACTTCACCGTTGAAAAGAATGATAAACTGGACAATTGGCAAACCCTGATTGTTAGTGATAACAATATGCGCTATCGAATCAGGTATCAATTTGTTAGCGGTAGCTATTCAACAAATAGATTAAGTGAGTTAAAAATATTCAAGCTAAAGAATGCCTTGAGCGGCATTCGTGCTACAGAGCTCCGTTGGATAGTGAGTAAAATATAGTTAGGTTAGCTCGCGGAACAATTAAAAATCTTTGTCAGTTTTTTTTACACCATAAAACTACCAACATTCGTAAATCTAAATAAATCATTGAAGAATAACAATTTTTTCAATCTGGCACGGTGTATGCTTTACTAGGCACAGCATAATACTAATCTCATTCACATTATTTGTAACAGCTAAAGGAAAGAGCATGAATTATAAACTTAAAGTCTGCGCATCACTTATAGCAGCATCATTATTTACTGCTAGCGCTAACGCTGGTGTAGTTACCTCATGGACATACAGTAACCAAGCAGGTTTTGCTTCATGGACTGGCGAATCAACACCGACATATACAGGTGATGAAGTTACTGCAAGTGGTAACTCAGCAACTGGAGACAACAGCCCTTTGACAAGCAATGCGGGTAATATCTT
This sequence comes from uncultured Thalassotalea sp., assembly GCA_964620605.1. GTDB lineage: Bacteria > Pseudomonadota > Gammaproteobacteria > Enterobacterales > Alteromonadaceae > Thalassotalea_E. The sequence continues at coordinate 7,813 of CAZUHQ010000005.1, read as the reverse complement.
AGATACCAATGGTGACTTTATTGTCGACGGTACTGATAACGCATTACACACTAGCTTGACTTGGGGTGTACCTGCCAACTCAAAGAATGACCCTCGCAGTAGTCTTGATATTTCAAGTCCAATCAATGACACAATTACTACTAATGATTGGAACTGGGCAGATGGTACAAACATCACTCATGAAAACTGGATCATTGTTGGTGATTCATTACTGACAGCAAATGTTCTTGATGGCTTATCACTAACACCAGCTACTTGGGATAATGAAGGAGACGACGAAACAGCATTATTAGCGAATGCGCCTTATTTTGCTCCTCAATTACAATTTGGTATTAACTTTTTTGAAACTCCAAACAAAGCTGACGATTTAGGTGGCTGTCCTGATGGAAATCCTCACGGTATAGGAGACAATGTCAATGGCTGTGGTGATATCTTTGAAATCACTGGTCTAGAAGCTTTACCATTTGATCCTGTTGTTGGCCCTGACTTCTTAGAGTTTACAGTTCCATTTGTATTAGTTGATGCACTTATGCAACCTATCGCAGGTTGGGGTGATACTATTTATTATGTAACTACTCGTTTATCAGGTTTAACAACATTATCTGACGGTTATGAGTGTTCAAATAATCAACCTGCATGTTTTGGTTTTGTTACTGTTGAAGAACAACAAAACGTATTAGCCGCGCAATTTAAAGTAAGTACTGTACCAGAGCCGTCAACTATTGCTATTTTTGGCTTAGGTCTTCTGGGTGCAGGTTTTGCTAACAGAAAGCGTCGTAACAGCTAAGAAAGCGATAACAGGTTACTATTAAGCCGACTACTATAGTCGGCTTTTTTTCTACTCACATCTAAGTATAATTGTATTTTAAGCTACACTTAGCTTTATCTGTTTAAATTTTATTCAGTACGTTTATTATTAATTTGATATTTTAAGGCTTTATTATGAGTAGTTTTATCCTTAAATACAGCAAAGTAGCTTTTCTTTACTTAATCATTTCAACCAATTGCACCAGCCAAATATATTCTGTCGGTCCTGCTCAAGCACTCAATGAGCTTAACGATGTCCCTTGGCTAGCACTAAAGGCTGGAGATACCGTAGAAATTCACTATAGACTTGAACCATATAGAACAAAGATTGGATTAAGTGCTATAGGCACGAAAGAGCAGCCTATACATATAAAAGGCATTTCTAACGACGAGGGCAAAAAACCAATTCTCTCTGGTGAGAATGCAATAACGCCAGAAAATCTAACAAATTTTTTTAGTGAAGAATGGGATGAAGCGAACGCGTTAATATTGATAAAGCGAGGAAAAAATTTACGCTGGGGCGAGAAGCCTGCCAATATCATTATTGAAAATTTACATTTAACAGGCGCTAGCAGTAATAACCAATTTACCGATCAATACAACAACACTCGAACCTACGATAATAGTTCTGCAGCGGTTTGGGCAAACTTGGTAGATACATTAACAATAAAAGACTGCACCATAGAAGATAACGGTAACGGGGTATTTGTATTATCAAAGAATAGTGAAGAAGATGTTTCAAGAAATATCACCATAACAGGTAATACATTTAACAGTAATGGCGTGGCCGATAGCTTTCGTCAACATCATATTTATACTCAGGCTGCAGGTATTACTATTGAAAGCAACTCGTTTGAACATTTACGCCCTCTCGCTCAAGGAGCTGCTATCAAAGATCGTTCTTCGGGCACAGTTATCCGTTATAACAAAATAATTGCAGGAACCTATGCCATAGATCTGGTTGATCCGGAAGATAGTTATAAAATAATAACTAAAGAAGAAAATTTTCACGATACCTGGGTGTATGGAAATATCATTATATCTGCCACCAATAATGGCGATCTCCCCTTCTCATCAAGACTAATTCACTACGGCGGCGATACTGGAGTGTTCGATATTTACAGGAAAGGAACTCTGCACTTTTTTCATAATACTGTTTATACCGATTTATACTCGCAGCATGAAACTCTCCCTAGGAGTTGGCGCACCCGGTTATTTATTATGGATACTAATGATGAAACGGTAAATGCCTCAAATAATATCTTCTATGCTAATGGCAATTCATATGTCAGTTGGCTTTCAGAATATGGCAACATGGTGCTCTCAGGAACCAACTGGATGAATTCTGCGACCGCCGTATACTCCGATAATGTCCAAGAATTCAAAGGTAGCTACACCAATGACGGTATATTGATACAAGGAAGCGATATTAGTTTTTTAGATAAATCCAGCTATCAACTTAGTATAATAGCCGCTTCGTCAGCGATAGATTCAGCCACTCTCTCAGCAACAAACGACAATGAAAACTTCCCAGTAAGCTATCAATACAGCGATACACTGCAACTTATATCAAGAGAAGCTATAGGAAATGCCCTAGATTTAGGAGCCTTGGAAAGCGATGTAAGTGGTGGCACTGGTGACGATAACGACATCATTATTGATCCTAATAACACAGATACTTGGCCCATTGCCGAACAAGGTAACTTTACACAAGCAGTGAACGGCATTGAAAGTGTTTACCCTGCGCCATTTAGCAGAACAACATTAGATAGTCGCATTATGCTAGAGTTTACCAGCAATACAGACTTTACCTGGACAGCCAATAGGTATATTACAATTTATGATAATAATGCTAACATCATTGCAAATTTTGACATCGAGCCAGGTGATACCCGCGAAGGCTTAAAGACGATCGAGGTCAGCTTTCAAGAGCTTGGTATCGAAGAAGTTGGCGTATATTACGTAAAACTTGATTCTGGTTTCGTTAAATTACAATTAACTCCTTGGAGAAATGGTCCTGTTAGCGAAGGGCAATGGTATTTTGCAATCGTTGAGTAATCATAAAGTAATATGACAAAAAAAAATTTATTAGTTATTACCAATGTTTATCCTTTGCCTTGGCAACCAACACGTGGAACATATAACAAAATTCAATTAGACAACCTTAACGATGATTTTAATATTAAAATCATCGTTCCCATTCCTATCACACAATGGCTTAAACAAAATACAAAACAACAGGATAATGTCAGTTATGTCTGGCAGATATATCTACCCGTTATTGGTACTCCAATTAATGGTCTACTATTATTTTTTTCGCTATTAATTAATTCTTTTTTTTCCATAAAGCAATTTAAACCCGAGGTATTCTTTACTTGCTGGTCATATCCGGATGGCTTAGCTGGATGTTTATTAGCTAAACTCTTTAATCGGCCTTTTTTTTTGAAAGTGCATGGCAGTGATGTAAACGTCCATTGCCAATACCCAGTAAGAAGAAAGCAAATCGTCTGGCTGGCTAACCACGCTAAAAAAGTAATGTGCGTCAGTAATGCTTTAAAAAACAAATTAATTTCATCTGGGGTAAAACAAGATAAACCCGTTGTAATATACAATGGTGTTAATAAAGCCGTTTTCTCGCCAGATGACCAAACACAAGCCCATCGAATTCTATTCGTCGGTAATATCAAGCGCAGCAAAGGTGTCTTTGAAGCATTAGAAGGTTTTGCCAAAATAGCTGAAGAGTTTCCAACATTTGAACTGACATTCATCGGCGATGGTCCGGATTTAACCGAGCTTAAAACAAATACAGAAAGATTAAAACTTTCACAGCGAGTAGAATTTCTAGGTGCAAAATCTCATACAGAAATAGCCGATATTTTAAAGTCTTCTTATCTATTACTGCTGCCAAGCCACGCCGAAGGTGTGCCAAATGTCATATTAGAGGCCATGAGTTGTGGTATTCCATCTGTTGCAACCGCAGTTGGTGGTATTCCAGAAATATTGGAAGATGGCCATAATGGCTTTTTGGTCAATAGCATTGATAGTCAGGCAGTAGCAAATACGTTAAAGAAGGCATTACAACATGTCTGGGATAAGGACAAGATTACTAATTCAGCCGATAAATTTGATTGGCAAAAAAATGCTCAGCAATTAAAGACAATGCTATTATCCTATAGTGATTAAAATTGAAAAAAAAATAAGTTTATTTTTATCAGGGCGATAACAAGAATAATACGGGAAATTTAATGAATATTTTGTATCATCAACGAACGCGGGGGCGAGGCGCCGAAGGTGTTCATATCATGGGCATAGTAAGGGCGCTAAGAAAGCTGCAACATACGGTCAATATACTATCATTTCCCGGCTCAGATCCTGAACATGAAAGCGTCCCTGATCGGGCAACAGAGAAAAAGCCCAACCCAGTTGCATCCATCGCCAAGCTAACCAAGTATTTTCCGGAATTTCTATTTGAACTATTTGAGCTAGCATATAACTTGTTGATTTTTTTCAGATTGCCTAAAGCGATAAAGTGCCATCAGGTAGAACTTATTTATGAACGTTATTCCCTGTTTATGTTTGCTGGCATCTACTGCGCCCGCAAACGCAATATTCCAATAGTTATAGAAATAAATGATTCCGCTCTGGTTGAGCGTGTTCGCCCTTTATTCTTCAATAAGCTGGCGCGAAAGATTGAGAAATGGTGCTTTCAAAATGCTACCGGCTTAGTATTTATTTCAACTTATTTTCAACAATTATCAATTAAGGAATACGGAAAGATAGCACCATCATCCGTGTGTCCAAATGCAGCAGATCCTGAATATTTTAATCCGTCAAAGTATCAATCTGACGATTTAAAAGAGAGCCTCAAACTAACAGGAAAAACAGTCTGTGGCTATGTTGGCGCCTTCGTGAAATGGCATGGCATCGTCTGGTTTATCGAAGAAATATCACCGATATTAAAGCAACATCCAAACCTGGCTTTCCTGTTGGTGGGAGATGGCGTTTGTTATCCGGAAATTGCCGCTTTAATCGATAAATATCAGTTAAATGAACAAATCATCCTTACCGGTAATGTTGCCCATAAGGATGTGCCTAAGTATCTGGCAATTATGGACTATGGTATACTGCCTGATTCTAATTTATATGGTTCATCGATGAAACATTTTGAATTTATGTCGATGGCCTGTGGTATGCTAGTACCCGCGTTTTCCCCAATGCAGGAAGTAGTCACAGATGGAGAAAATAGCTGGCTGTTTACCCCAGGTGATAAAAAAGAATGCATAGAAAAAGTACTATCTTTAGCTAAATCGCCAGAAAATCTTGAAAAAGTAGGGCAACAAGCTAGGAAATACATAGTTGAACAACGTCAGTGGCTCCACAATGCAGAAGAAATTTTAAGACTGGCTTCATAAGATGAAAATAATTGAAGATTTAAAAAGTAAACAGGCACTGTTTAAATCAGACGGCTGTGATATGAATTTATTCAGAACAGCGCTAACCGATGGCACCGGGGCTAATATTCTGTACCGGATAACCCAGACCTGTAACCATTATAAACTTTTCCCTTTAGTCATCATCTTGCAATGGCTTAATAAAATACTTTATGGCTGTGTGATCGGCGCTAAGGCAGATTTTGACAGTGGTTTTGTCCTAGTCCACCCAGTTGGTGTGGTAATTAATTCTAAGGTCAAAGGAGGTAAAAACATTTACCTGGAAAGTGGTGTAGTTATCGGGGATGAGAAAGGTAAATCACCTGTGCTGGGTAACAATATATTCATCGGTGCTGGTGCCAAGATCATTGGCGATGTTACTATAGGTGACAATGCCAAAATAGGTGCTAATGCTGTTATCGTCAAAAATGTCCCTAAGGATTCCACAGCCGTCGGCATCCCAGGCCGTATTATTAACAAGGAAACATTTGAATGACAGTTCTGTTCTGGGTATTGTTAGCCTTACTTTTTTATTCTTATATTCTTTATCCAATCATCTTAAAATTAGTTGTTTCACCTAAGCCGGTTACACTGAAGAAGCTAGATGAATATCCGCCTGTTGATATCATTATCGCCGCATATAATGAAGAGTCCTGTATAAAAGCGCGCATTGAAAACGCCCTTGCCCAGGACTATCCAGGTAAATTGCAAATTTTAGTCGGCTCAGACGGTAGCCAGGATGCGACAGGTGAAATAATCGAATCATTCACAGATAGCAGAGTACAAGCATATAATTTCAGCGTCAATAGAGGAAAGATATCCGTCCTTAACGATCTGGTAGCAAAATCAACGGCTGAAATACTGGTATTCACCGATGCCAACACTGACTTTCAGCCAGACGCTGTTTCATTGTTAGTCAGAAGTTTTGATAAAAATATCGGTGCCGTGTCAGGTGAGTTAATATTAGAAACGGAAGATGGCAATCAAAATGTCGATGGCTTTTATTGGCGCTATGAGCAGTTTCTCAAAGAATCCGAATCTCAATTAGGCTCAATGCTTGGTGCCAATGGCGCCATCTATGCCATGTACCGCAAACTTTACCTGCCATTACCTACAGACACCATCATAGATGATTTTTGTATCGTCATGAATGTTAAAAAACAAGGCTATGATACCATCTATAATAATCAAGCCGTCGCTACCGAAGAGGTCGCTCCCTCTATTGAGGAAGAATTCGGTCGCCGTGTGCGGATAGGAATCGGCAATTATAAAGCATTTTTTGCTAACTTATGGGCATTATCGCCAACAATCGGGCTAATGAGCTGGTGCTATTGGTCTCATAAAGTCATCCGCTGGTTTGCGCCACATATTATGTTGGCTTTGTTGATAGTAAATATGCTACTGCTTGATACCCCATCATTTATGGCTTTATTCGCAGGACAATGTTTATTCTACGCTATCGCATTTTATGGATTATCACAGATAAAAAATGGTTATAAAATCCCTAAGTTTGTTGCCATCATCAGCTTTTTTGTATCAATGAACTTAGCCCTGGCTAAAGGCTTTCTACGCTTTTGCAAAGGGCATAAAAATGGTGGTTGGAAAAGTACCGCTCGTCAAGGAGAGAAGTCTTAATGTTGGTTATTTTGTTTTGCTTGTTTTGTTTAGCTCTAATCGCACTCTTCTATGCTTTAAAAGCAAAAAATATGGATATTTGGCTGTATTCTTACCTTAAACAAATGCTTACTCGACCTAAAGTAGCAGAAACTAAGCATGTACTATTTTGTTTTGTCGATCATTACGAACCACAATGGCGCAACGACGATATTGAAGTAGAGCGTGCCCGTGTCGATCGTTGGTTTTATGAGTATCCTGAAATGGCCAAACAGCATAGAGATGCAGATGGTCATATGCCAAAGCATTGCTTTTTCTACCCGGAGGAAGAATATCGTCACGAACATTTAGCCAAACTTTCCGACATGTGTTATCGAGGGTTTGGCGAAATTGAAATTCACCTACATCATGATAATGATACTGAAGAAAACTTTACTAAAACTATCACTAACTTCGCTAAAACTTTGCATGAAGAGCATTTAGCACTCCCAAAACATCCTGAAACCGGGCAACTTATGTATGCCTTTATTCATGGCAACTGGGCATTGGATAACTCCCTACCAGGTGGGAGCTATTGCGGTATCAACAATGAGCTTAAATTGTTAAAAGAAACTGGCTGCTATGTTGACATGACCTTACCCTCATCTCCAAGCCCCAGCCAAACAAGCAAAGTCAACGCAATATATTACGCAACCGGCAAAGATGGTCATTGTAAGGGACATGATACCGGCATAGATGTTGAAGTGAATAAACAGCCAAGCGGTGATCTGATGATGATCCAGGGACCTATTGGCATAAACTTTAAATGGAGAACCTCAAAAGGTTTACCACATATCGAGAATGCAGACGTAAGAAAAACTGTGCCGCCATTAAAGTCCAGAATAGACCAATGGGTGAGTTCTCATATCCATGTCAAAGGCCGCCCAGAATGGATATTTATTAAGGTCCATACTCACGGTACT
>CAZUHQ010000004.1:0-84766 GCA_964620605.1 uncultured Thalassotalea sp. | reverse complement strand
AATGGTGGTTCGACAGCTCCGCGCAGCGGCTTAGTTCAACAATTTAATAGTGCGCGATTTGCGCACTTTTCTGCTTACAAGTCGCTCACCTTTGTGTTTTATATATTTATATCAAACTTACTAACCTATTGCTAATAAAAGAAATGTTTGGTGTTTATTGAACTGGTCTAAGGACATAAATGAGCAAATCGGTCATTTTTCTGAATATAGGGGAAACTTGTAAATTTTGTATATAAATACAGTGCGTTCAAAACACTTTATAGGCAATTCTTCGCTCAAAGCACACAATTTAAAGCTATATAGCTAACGCCTGCAATGTCGGAGTAGTTGTCGTTAATGAAATTGATATCAACGCCTGCTTTTCGCTCATAGCTATCTTCATGTGAAATATAAATTAATTTTCAAAGCTGTAAGCCCAGATATCAGCACTACTATTTAGTTGATGCGCAGATGGTTCTCCAACAGCTGCCGGGTAAAGCTGGTTTTTAGGTAAAAACCGCGCGGCAGGGTTTGAAATGGCTGGCCGTGGCGATTAAATGCTTTGGTTTTTGCCTTGCTGTTGGCGGCTTTTGGCCTGAGCTGTAGTGCCTGGCCAATTTTTCCAGTAATGTTTTCAACTTCTCCAAGCACTATCATGTCAGTGAGTTCCTGCCAGTCATTGGCGAGCATGGTTTCTTCTGCTTGGCTTGGGCTCCAGATAAATGGCGTGCAGATGATGCGTTCGGCGACCGGGATCCCTCTCTCGGCTATCACAGGTACCCATAATACTTTCGCTAACTTGTTGCGTATATGGCTGGTTTGCCAGCTGGCGCCGGTAAGGCCAGTTAATGGCGCGACGCAGACAAAGGTGGTTTCCAGTGGTTTGCCAAACCTGTCAATCGGCAGTGATTTGAGCTCTATCCCTAAGTGGGGAAAGTCAGGTTCGGGTTTTGAACCGGCACTGGCACCTAAAACCTGCTCCAGTAATAAGCCGCTCCAGCCTTTATCTCTTTGTAAGTTGCTTGGCACTTTAATTTGATAGCGCGCGGCAATTTCCCCTAATGATAAGCCTGCCAGGGCGTTGGCTCGGTCAATAAGCTCCGTTTCGTTATGAGGAATATCAGGTAATGCCATTGGAAAGTTATTCAGTTAAAAAGCGTATTATCCAGCGCATATTGCGTTATTACAAGGGGGATTAGCGCAGAGTCTTTATTGCTAAGTTTTTGATTAAAAGTTTTATTTGCTCACAAGCCAAGATTGTGGAAGAATCAGGTTATAGTTAAATTTTTTTAGGAAGTCCTGTGATAGATGCCGAAGGCTATCGAGCCAACGTCGGCATAGTGATAATCAATGACAGGGGACAAGCTTTTTGGGCAAGACGCTACGGTCAGCATTCCTGGCAATATCCACAAGGTGGGGTTGATCAGGGAGAAACACCAGAGCAAACCATGTATCGGGAGTTATTTGAGGAAGTCGGATTAAAACCTGAACATGTAAAAATTATTGCCTCAACGAAACACTGGCTAAGATACAAATTACCAAAACGATTGATCAGACATGACAGTAAACCTGTGTGTATCGGGCAAAAACAGAAATGGTTTTTACTGAAACTAACAGCGAAAGAATCAGCAATTGATTTATTACATTCAAGTCATCCCGAGTTTGATGATTGGCGTTGGGTAAGTTATTGGTATCCGGTCAGGCAGGTTGTCTCATTTAAGCGTGAAGTTTACCGCAAGGTGATGAAAGAATTTTTACCTTATAGTTTACCAGGTTCGCGTTCGGAACGCCGTAAGCGCCGTAATTGATTATCACTGTGTTCGCCTTAATGCTAAGGCAATAACAAAAATGGCTCACTGTTTAGTTTAACTGTGAGCCATTTTTTATTACAACTCTCGTCAGGTGGTATTCCAACAAATAACAGAGGTGCTATGTTAACCAGTTTACGACGTATCGTTCTAGAGTTTAGCCAGGGGAATGAGCTAGATGTATCGCTACGCCGTATCGTCACCCAAATCAAGCAAGTGATGAAAACCGACTGCTGCTCTGTTTATCTGGCAGATCACCCAAAACAGCATTATGTGCTGATTGCCTCGGATGGTTTGGCACCTGACTCTTTAGGGCAAACCACCGTAGGTTTTACCGAAGGCCTAATTGGCTTGGTCGGGCAAAGGGAAGAGCCGCTTAATATTGCCAATGCCAAGTTGCATCCTCATTTTATTCATGCGCCGGAAGTCAAAGAAGAAAACCTTAATGCATTTTTAGGCACGCCGATTATTCACCAACGTAAAGTGTTAGGGGTGCTTACCATTCAGCAGGAGCAGGCGCGCTTTTTCAATGAAAACGAAGAAGCGTTTTTAGTGACCCTAGCGGCGCAAATTGCCACTTCGATGGCCAATAGCGAAACCAGTGGCTTAATTCAACAACATGGCCAGAGCCCGTGGAATAATGCGGTTAAAGGTGTTGCCGGTTCATCTGGTGTTGCGATGGCGCCCTTGCTAATGGTGCAGCCTAATGCAAATTTAGCCAACATTACCTTAAAAAGAGCTGCTAATATCGCCGGGCAGCAGCAAAGGTTTAATAACGCGGTCGCCAGTACCCGGGCTGATTTTTCTCAAATGGCGAGTAAACTTGAAAGCATCATTTCAGATAACAGTCTCGACATCTTTGAGATGTACAAGCAATTACTGGATAAGGCAAATCTTGGTAAAGAGGTCGAACAAAAAATTAGTCTGGGCTGGAATGCTGAAAGTGCGTTAAAGCTGGTGATCGACAACTATGTCATGCAGTTTGAAAATCTTGATGATAACTACTTAAGAGAACGTGCTTCCGATATTAAAGATCTGGGAAATCGCCTGTTGTTTAACTTGCAGGCGTTAAGCAATGAAGAACAGGCGACGCCGGAAGGTTTTATTTTAGTAGCTGAAGATGTTACCGCGTCCATGGTGGCTGAATACCAGCATCAGGGGCTTAAAGGCATAGTATCAGTACAGGGTTCTAACAATTCTCATGCCGCGATTCTGGCCAGGGCGCTGGCAATTCCTGCGGTGATGGGAGTTGAGCGTATTATATTAAGCAAGCTCGACCAGCTGCTAGGCATTTTAGATGGCTACAGCGGTGAGCTCTACGTTGATCCTAATGATGCCCTGATCAACGAATATCAGCACCTGATCGCTGAAGAAAGTGCGTTATCTGAAAAAGTCAGCTCAGTGGTTGAACTGCCGGCGCAAACGCTGGATGGCAAGCAAATAGCATTATTATTAAATGCCGGTTTGTCTTCCGGCTTTGAGCACTCGAAAAACTCCGGTGCTCAGGGTATAGGCTTATATCGCACTGAAATTCCATTTATGAACCGCAGCTGTTTTCCATCTGAGCTCGAGCAAACTGTATTATATCGTCAGGTGTTAGAAGCATTTCCACAAGAAACCGTGATCATGAGAACTTTGGATGTTGGCGGTGATAAATCCCTGCCGTATTTTCCTATTCAAGAGGATAATCCGTTTCTTGGTTGGCGTGGTATTCGTATCACTTTAGATCATCCGGAAATCTTTTTACTTCAGGTCAGGGCAATGATGCGGGCAAATATTGATCAGGGTAATTTAGCCATTATGCTGCCGATGATCTCCAATGTTGACGAGGTCGATGATGCCTTAAGATTAATCAATCAGGCATATTATGAATTATCCTGTGAATTGGCATTAGATGAAGGGCAAGTATTAGCGCGGCCGAAAATCGGTATTATGATCGAAGTACCGAGTGTGCTATTCCAATTGAAAGAGCTGGCAAAAAAAGTCGACTTTTTCTCGGTTGGCAGTAATGACCTGACCCAATATTTGTTAGCTGTCGATCGTAATAACGCCAGGGTTTCCGGTCTTTACAGTTCTTATCACCCAGCTGTTTTGCGGGCATTAGCACAAATTGCCTGTCAGGCGCAGCAATATCAAATCCCGTTAAGTTTGTGTGGTGAATTGGCTGGTGAGCCGAGTGGCGCTTTATTATTGCTGGCAATGGGCTATGATAAATTAAGTATGAACCCGCATAATATTGCTCGAATTAAGTGGGTGATACGACATATAGAATTTAAAGAAGCTCAGAAAATATTAAAGCGCGTATTGACGTTCACCAATGCCAGACAAGTACATAATTATCTCAACGAACAATTAGAATTACTTGATTTAGGTGGATTTGTTCGAGCTGGTATGTAGCGCTGTTTAGGGAATTTCAATGTTTTTTAGCGTATTTATAGCTTGTGCTCTGTTAGGTTGTATTGCCGGTTTTCTCGCTGGCTTGCTGGGCATTGGTGGCGGCCTGGTGATAGTGCCGGCTATGGTTTATCTGCTGCCTAGCTTAGGTGTTTCCGGCGAAAGTTTAATGCCGATCGCTATTGCAACTTCACTCGCCTCCATTGTGTTTACTGCCGCTTCGGCGACTTTTGCCCACCATAAGAACAATAATATTCCCTGGCATATCGCGAAACAGCTGATGGTAATGATAGCCGTTGGCGCGCTACTTGGTGCTTATGTTGCCGACACCTTATCTAATGAATTATTAACTTATATTTTTGCCACCGCAGTGACTATTCTTGCCAGCTATATGCTGCTGTCGATCAGAACGGTAAAAACCAAGGAGATGCCGAGTGATAATGTCATCAAAGCTATTGGTTTTGTCACTGGTACTATTGCCAGCATCATGGGAATTGCCGGTGGCGCGATTTTAGTGCCTGTGCTGACTTATTATTCGATGTCTATTCGCCATGCCATCGGCACCGCAACGGTTTGTGGTTTTGTCGTTGCGACTTTTGGCGCCTTGGGCTTTATTATTACCGGACTAGATCACCCTAATTTACCGAGCTGGAGCCTAGGTTATATTTATCTTCCCGCCTTGTTGGGGGTTATTTCCACCAGTTCGTTATTTGCTCCTTATGGCGTGAAATTGGCGGAGAAATTACCGGTGCGCTATTTAAAGCGTTTGTTTGCCGGTTTCCTGATATTAGTGGCGATAAAAATGGCGCTTCAATAACTAAAAGAGTCAGCTTAAGCATAGTAATCGCAGGTTAAATTCGGCATAATTTACCTTAATTCCTCATCATAATTTACCCAGTTTAGGATCATTAAATGAAAGCTTATTTGGATCTCATGCGCCATGTTTATCAAAATGGCGTAGAAAAGTCAGATCGTACCGGCACTGGTACGAAAAGTATTTTTGGTTACCAGATGCGCTTTGATTTGGCGAAAGGCTTTCCGCTGGTAACAACAAAAAAATGCCATTTAAAATCGATTATTCATGAGTTGTTATGGTTTATTAAGGGCGAGTCCAATATCGCGTATTTAAAAGAGCATGGCGTTAAAATCTGGGATGACTGGGCGACCGAGGAAGGCGAGCTTGGCCCAGTCTACGGCGTGCAATGGCGCAACTGGCCGGCAGCCAATGGTGAAACTATCGACCAACTCGCAAACCTTATCCACGATTTAAAAAACAATCCGGATTCTCGTCGCCATCTTATTACCGCCTGGAACCCGGCGTTGCTGCCTGATACCTCAATTAGCCCGAGTGAAAATGCTGCATTAGGTAAGCAGGCATTGCCGCCTTGCCATACCTTGTTCCAGTTTTATGTACTTGATGGCAAATTATCCTGCCAGCTTTACCAGCGCAGCGCCGATATTTTTCTTGGCGTGCCGTTTAACATTGCCAGCTATGCCTTATTTACCATGATGATAGCTCAGGTGTGCGATTTAGAATTGGGGGATTTTGTTCACACCTTTGGTGATGCGCATTTATACCTTAACCATATGGAGCAAGTACAAGAGCAGTTATCACGTGAGCCATTGCCGCTGCCATTGATGAAAATTAATCCTGAAGTGAAGAGTGTTTTTGATTTTAGCTTTGAAGACTTTGAATTAGTGGACTATCAGGCGCATCCGCATATTAAAGCGCCGATTTCGGTGTAATTTAATAATAAAAAGAGCCTTTGCCGGCTCTTTTTGTTTAGCCATGCATTTTTATAAATTTTGCCAATAACATTTCTTCGTTTTCTACGTTATCGGGATCTTTTTTAATGCAATCGATAGGACAAACCGACATACAGGTTGGTTTGTCGTAGTGACCAACGCATTCAGTGCACTTTTCAGGATCGATTTCGTATATTTCTTCCCCGAGTGAGATTGCCTGGTTCGGGCATTCAGGATCGCACATATCACAATTGATGCAGGAAGCTTCGATAATCAGCGCCATAAAGCTTAGCCTTGATTTTGCGCAAACGGGTGGCGAGTAGTGCCGCCTTCATCGAGGTAACGCATAATAATGCCGAATGCCAAATCAAACGCAGTATCCAGTTTAATGGCGACTTTATGACCTGAGCCTTTGGCATCTGTTATCACTTCACCTTTAGTATTTTCCATGTGTTCCAGGGTAAAGGAGATATTGCCTGATGGCGTCATTAACTCTAGCTGGTCACCGGTTAAAAACTTATTTTTAACGTCGATTTCAATTAGGCCGTTTTGTGCATTTTTGCCAATCACTTCGCCGACAAACTGCTGGGTATCGCTTTTTGAATAACCATAATCGTAGTTTTGGGTGTCACTCGGTCTATGACGTTGTAAAAAGCCTTCGGTATAGCCGCGGTGCGCCAGATGTTCTAAATTAGTATTGAGCTGTGGGTTAAACGGCTTATTTGCCATGGCATCTAAAATGGCTTGATTGTAAATTTGTGCAGTGCGGGCGCAGTAGTAAAACGACTTGGTACGGCCTTCAATTTTTAACGAATGTACGCCCATTTTCACTAAGCGATCGACATGTTCTACCGCGCGCAGGTCTTTTGAATTCATGATGTAAGTGCCGTGTTCGTCTTCAAAGGCCGGCATATATTCGCCCGGACGGCCTTGCTCTTGCAATAACACAACATCATCAACCGGTTGTTGCTCAGGCATGATGATATTGACCGGCTCTGCCACTATGTCGCCAGTTTCAGTTTCTGTAGCTTGATGAACATCGTATTTCCAGCGGCAGGAGTTGGTACAAGTGCCCTGATTAGGATCGCGTTTATTAATATAACCTGAAAGTAAACAGCGGCCTGAATATGCCATGCACAAAGCGCCATGGACAAACACTTCCAGTTCCATTTCAGGGCAGTGAAAGCGAATTTCTTCAATTTCATCCAACGACAATTCGCGAGACAAGATCACCCGTTCAACTCCTTGCTGTTGCCAGAATTTAACTGTCGACCAGTTTACTGCATTAGCCTGTACCGAAAGGTGAATCGCCATATCTGGAAAGCTTTCTCTAACCATCATGATCAAACCAGGATCTGACATGATCAGGGCATCCGGGTTCATGGCAATTACCGGTTCAATGTCTTTTAAAAAGGTTTTTAGCTTGCTGTTATGCGGCGCAATATTATTGACCAGATAGAATTTTTTTCCTAACGCATGGGCTTCGTCAATGCCTTGTTTGATGGTTTTAAGGTTGAACTCATTATTTCTTACCCGCAGTGAATACCTGGGCTGACCGGCATAAACCGCATCTGCTCCATAAGCAAACGCATAGCGCATATTTTTTAAGCTACCGGCTGGCGAAAGTAATTCTGGTTTCAACATCATTAACACCTATAGGAAAAGGGCGTGCATTATACGGATTCATTGACTGTCTTGCAATTAACCTTGTAATTTATAGGGGTAAAATTTGTTGGATAACTCGCTAATTGTTGTCGTTTATTTCAACAGTTTTTGATCTGGGTAAATACCGGGCTAATAAAAATATGATATTTCTGAGATTATTTACTATTCGTTAAAAAAATTGTGCTATTTTTAAAAATAGAAACAACTATTTAAGAGGTTTTCATGGGAACTGAAAATGCACTCTACACTATACTGGTAGAAAAAATAAAACAAGAAGCCTTAGTACTGCCAACTTTACCGGAAATTGCGTTAAAGGTGCGTGAAGCAGCTGATGATCCTGAAGTGAACCTTGCTCATATGAGTGAAATAATCGCCCATGATCCGGCGTTGTCTATGGGGATGTTAAAAGTGGCAAACAGTGCCATGTTAGGCCGCAGTGTTAAAGTTGAAACAGTTAACCAGGCGGTGACGCGAATTGGGTTAAGGCAAATTAAAAGTATTGCTACTGCGATGGCGCTGGAGCAAGTATTTGTGTCAGAAAATGAAATTGTTTCCATGTATCTTAATAAATCCTGGAAAAAAACTGTCGATGTTGCCTCGGTGGCTATTGCGTTAATGAGCTTTTACTTAAAGGCGGTCAAGCATTCTTCACTGATGCTAGATACTTTAACGCTTGCGGCATTGGTCCATAATATTGGGGTGTTACCGATATTAACGGAAGCGGAGAATCATCCGGATGTTTTTGCCAATCCAACCTTTATTCAGCAGGCGATTATTAAATTAGCCAGTAATATTGGCGCTGAAATTAGCAAAGCCTGGGGCTTATCTGATGAATTGAGTGAGATTGTTCGTTGCTGGAGTGATTTAACGGTATTGCCGACTCAGGCGCATTACCTTGATTTTATTCGCGCCGGTGCGATTTATCATAATATTTTTAAAAATGAATCAACCAAGGATGTCTTATTAAAAAATTACGTCGGTAAGGGGGTTTTGCCTGAGGTTGATTTTATGGACTCGGCAGAGTTTAAAGACGTCGCTGCTGATATTAAGCAAATGTTTAGTTAATTGATTGTCGAGAAATAAATAAGGCGCAAAGTGCGCCTTTTTCATACCAACTGAACCTACTCGATTAGCTTTCCAGGTAATCTGTAGCTTTCACTGAAAACTCATTTAGCAAATCGCCGATAAAGCGGTTAATTTCTCCCGCCATTAAGGCAAAGTCAGCATCGAGCCTGGCGACGACATCGTCTTTATCAATATCTTCATTTTGCTCGTGTAGGACATCGAAAAACTTCAAGCGTTTAATGGCTAAATCATCACATAAAATACAGGAAAGTGCGTCATCCCATTCTAGTGCCAGCTTAACGACAAATTTGTCGGCATCTAGGTGTGCCTTAATTTCATCGCTGTCTAATTCCTGATTTTTTACTCGCACGACAGCGCCGTCATCACCTACTGCGTGGAATTCTGCTTCCAGCCCTAATTGAAAATTTTCGCTCAGATTGGCTTCGGTTAGCCAGTCGGTCATGATTTCATCCGGTGCTCTTTCCGGGGAAACGCTAGTGACAGGCAAGGTACCGAGTGCTTTTCTTAGCAGGGCAAGGAAATCTTCAGCCTTACTGCGGCTGCTGGTATTAATAACGATAAGGTTCGCTTCAGCATTGATATAAGCATGAGTATCTGTAATACGGGAAAATGCCCGCGGCAATAATTCAAAGATGATATCTTCTTTAAATTGCTCTTTTTCTTTTTTGGTTGCGTTGCGTGATTGATCCGCTTCCAGTAGCGCGATTTTTTCATCCAGCATGTCTTTAATTACGGGCGCAGGCAGAATTTTTTCTTCTTTACGCGCGCATAACAAGTGATTGCCATTGACTGAATGCACGATAGTTTGGCCGTGTTTACCTAATGCATTGACCCAGCCAAAATGTGACATTTCGGTGGAACCACAAGGGGTAAATAAATGTTCACTTAATAGTTTTTCTATGTCTTGCTCAGACCACTCAAATGGACGGGTAAAGGCAAAAAAGTACAGGTTTTTAAACCACATTAATATTATCCTTTGGCCATTGTTTCGGCCTATGCTAAAAACGGGGCAGCTATCTTAATGAAAATTCTAGCCCATGTCATTAAATGTGATCTGATAAGTTAGGCCTTCGCCCGCTGAGGAGCTTGCCGAGATCTCGCCGTTTAGGGTGTCGGTTACCAGATTATGAATGATATGAGTACCAAGCCCGGTACCACCTTTGCCTGCCTTGGTGGTGAAGAAAGGATCGAACAGTTTAGGAATATCCTGCTCGGGCATGCCAACGCCATTATCCTGATAGACGATATTGACTTTATGGGCTTGCATCGAAACATTGATATTGATTTCACCCTGTTCGATATCATTAAAACCGTGGAGCAGTGAGTTGATGATCAGGTTTGTAAATATTTGTGAAATTGCCCCGGCATGACAATAAATCTCTAAGTTTTCATCACAGGTGATTACTATCTTATGCTGGGTTCTCTTGAGCTTGGGCTCTAATGAACTGATGATTTCCTGAAGATATTTTGCCATATTAACTTGACGAATCTTATCACTGGTTTGATCGACTGCGACTTGTTTGTAGCTGGAAATAAGCTCTGACGCCCGGTTTAGGTTATTAACCAATAATTCAATACTTTGCTGAGCATTGTGGCTGAAATCTTCCACCGCCCGCTTGGTCAATTTTTGTTCTTTGATGTCGTTATTGAGCTTAGTGATTAGATCTGACAAATAAGTGGTCGAGGTGATGCTGACACCTATCGGGGTATTAATTTCATGAGTGATCTCTGCCGACAAATTCCCTAGTATCGCCATTTTTTCTGCATCGAGCAGGCGTTCTTGCGCTTTGTTTAGTTCTTCAATCGAACTTTTCAGCTCTAAGTTAGTGGTAGTGAGGGTTTTTTCGGTTTGGCTGCGTCGTAAGTTTTCGGCTTTTAATTGCTCCTGCTGTACTAACAGTTCACGCTGTTGGCGTTCCATTTTTAACATGGTAGTGCTTAATGACGAGGTTTTCTTTGCTACTTCCTGTTCGAGCATTAAATTGTGATCATCAAGCTTGTTGTTGGTGGCGATAATTTCGTTCTGGGCTCTCGCCAGTTCTTCTTTATTTCGGGCAAGCTCTGTTAGCAGATTATTATGGGCATTTTGCAGAATACTTAATTCATTTTCTTCATAATGAATAACGTCAATCTTGGACGCTTCCGGATCATCCATGTCAAATTGATTAATTTGTTCGGTGAGCTCGGTTAATGGGTTGGTTAATAGTTTAGAAAAAGTGATTGAAAATAATAAGACCAAAGCCGCTGTTTTCACCATGGCATTGCCGATAAGGAAATAAATGCCGACTTCAATACGGTCAAATATTACCTGATTACTTGATAGCAAAGTAACGGTACCGACTTTAGTGGTGCGCCCGGAAAACTCAAAAATCAGTGGAAAATTATAACCGAATAAGTTTTCGCCCTGAGAGCTAAGGCTAAAATAGCTTTGCTGCTCAATTTGATTCGATTGTAGATCATCAATATCTCTGTCTTCACCAAGCTGGGTGATCACCTGATTATTTTCATCCGTTACCTTGATGCCTTTGATCATTGGGATAGCCACCAGGCCCTCGGCAATATCGATTGCCTGCTGAGTGTTTAGCTCCCACACTGCGCGGGTTAGACTGCTGCTAAAAGTTTTTTCCAGAGTTAACAGTTCGCTGTTGATATGGCTTTTGGTATTGATGTATTCCGCGCCAATTTGTACACAAGTCACAAGAAAGGTCAGCACAAAGTAAAAGGACAATACGCGGGTTAGCAGTTTGCGGGAAATACTTGTGACTTTCATTCTCTATTCTTAGTTATCTGCACACTTAACTTGATTTTAGCGTTTTTGCTTGATGTTTAAAGCTTTTTCTTTTAATTAGCTTTTGAAAAACAGATAAAACCTGATATTTTGACTATATAATACTGTGGAGGACGTGTTGTTTGCCGTTAAAAGTGGCTGAATGTCATATAAGTGACATATTTTTGTAACTATTCAAATTACGCTAATAATTCATTTGATTGTAAAAAAACTACATATTGTCACAAAAGTGTCATCTTTTGGCGGCACAATAAGCGGCAATTAATTACATGACAAATTTAAAGGGTTATCACATGAAAGGTTCTTATAATGCAATTGCCGCAGGGATTTTAGCGACGTGCTCAATGTCTTTGATGGCAGCAGATGTTGAAATCTACGGTAAGGCCAATTTATCTGTGCAGTCTTCTGATGATGGCGAAGGTTCTTATACTGAAATAAAAAGCAATGCCTCGCGCATTGGTTTTAAGGGTAGCCATCAGTTATCTGATGAGTTAACTGTGGTTTATCAAGCGGAATTTCAAGTTGATTTAGACGGTGACAGCGAAAAAGGCAAAAGTATTACCGACCGTAATCAATATGTTGGTTTAAAAGGCAATTTTGGTGAAGTACTTATCGGTATTAATGATGCGGTATTAAAACAGTCACAAGGGAAAGTCGATTTATTTAGTGATTTAAATGGCGATATTAAAGTGCTGTGGAAAGGCGAAAACCGTATGAGTGATACCCTCACTTATAAAACCAAGAAATTCAATGGTTTTCAGTTAGGTGTTACCTACGTTGCTGAAGACAGTGTTGATGGTGAAGATGCCACTTCTGTTGCATTATTCTATGGTGACAAGAACCTTAAAAAATCTAAGGTTTATGCGGCGTTAGCTTATGATTCAGAAATGAAAGGCTATGACACGGCGCGTGCAGTTATTCAGGGGAAATTAGCGGGCGTGTCTTTAGGTGCCATGTATCAAACACAGGAAGAAGTTGATACAGGTAAGGAAATGGATGGCTTTTTGATTTCTGCCAAGTATTCAATCAATAACTGGGATTTAAAAGCGCAAATGCAAACTGCGGATCATGACGGTGGTGACGATAAGTCTGGCCTTACTGTCGGGGCGGATTACAAGCTGGCAAAAAACACTAAGCTTTATACTTTCTACACTACTTTTGATATGGACAGTGGTGATGATCAAGATTATTTAGCTGCTGGTATCGAATATAAGTTTTAATGAGTTAGCTCAAAAAATGGTAACAAAAGCGGCGAGTATGCCGCTTTTTTCTTGCTAGTTTCTCTAGTTTTTAAGAACATGAACTAAAATTTATGATATGTAATAAAAGTGTCACAAAAACTTATCACAATGTTCATTAGAAGTTGAAAGTGATTATCAGGGAACTTTATACATGAACAGACAAATTTTGGTGGTTGAAGATGAAGCGCCGATCAGGGAAATGATCAGCTTTGTGCTTGAACAAAATGGATTTAATACCATAGAAGCTGAAGATTTTGACCAGGCCAAAGCGGAAATTGTTGAGCCTTATCCTGATCTGATCCTGCTGGACTGGATGTTACCTGGAGGTACTGGGGTGAAACTGGCTAAACAGCTGAAACAAAATGAGTATACTCGTACTATCCCTATTATCATGTTAACGGCACGTGCCGATGAAGATGATAAGGTGAAAGGCTTTGATGTTGGGGTTGATGATTATGTCACTAAACCGTTTTCGCCAAAAGAATTAATCGCCCGGATAAAAGCGGTGATCCGCCGGGTATCGCCAACGGCCTTGGAAGAAGCGATAGAATTTCATGGTATGAAGCTCGATCCTGTGGCTCATAGGGTATCGATTAACGATAGACCATTAGATCTCGGGCCGACCGAGTTCCGTTTATTGCACTTTTTTATGACCCACACCGAGCGTGTCTATAGCCGCGAACAACTACTGGATAACGTTTGGGGCACTAATGTCTATGTCGAAGATAGAACGGTAGATGTTCATATTCGTCGTTTAAGAAAAGCGATTACCGGTGAAGGGCACCAAGATTTTATTCAAACGGTGCGTGGTTCCGGTTATCGTTTTTCTGGTAAGATCAAAGCAAACGTATAAGTTCTAAGTTGTATGTATTTTCAGATCTCTACCAGGACGCTGGTATCTCGCCTCATTATTATCTTATGTCTCAGTGCAGTCGTTGGGTATATTTTAGGGAATACATTTTTACTGATCGCCGTCAGTGCGATAGTGTTATTGAGTTGGCATTATCATCATTTACTGAAACTTGCTAAATGGCTGTGGCGCAGTAAGTCGCTATCTCCCCCGGATGCCGAAGGCGTTTGGGGGTTGATCTATGACGGCTTATACCGTCAGATCAAAAAATCTCGCACTAAGCAGAAAAAACTCAATGAAAAAGTGCGTCGTTTTCGCGATGGCGCAGAAGCCTTGCCGGATGCTGCCTTGGTATTGTCTGAAGATTTAATGATCGAATGGGGCAATAAAAAAGCGCAGCGTATTTTAGGTATTCGCTGGCCGAGTGATGTCGGTCAGCGAATCGACAACCTGATCCGCTTCCCTGAATTTATTCAGTATTTGGAAAATGGCACTTTTGATACACCTTGTTTTATTCAGTCGCCGGTCAATAGTGAAGTGATGCTTGAGCTCAGACTGATCCCTTATGGCACCGACCAGGTGTTATTCCTGGCGCGCGATATCAGTAAAATACATCGACTGGAGGAAATGCGCCGTGACTTTGTCGCTAATGTTTCACATGAATTAAAAACGCCACTGACTGTGGTTCGTGGTTATGTTGAGATGGTACAAAGCACGGAACATGCACTGGATCCTTATTGGCAAAAAGTGTTTTCCACCATGGAGAGCCAAGTGTCTCGTATGGATAGACTAGTCGAGCAGCTGCTGGTGCTATCTCGGGTGGAAATCAATGTTGATGAAGAAGAGAAGCAAGTGATCAACATGCCTATGATGCTCAAGGCCTTGGTTGACGATAGCCAGTGGCTCAATCAGGAAAAGCAACATCAACTGACAACGGATATTGATGAAACACTTGCCATCGAAGGCTTGGATAATGAATTAAAAAGTGCCTGTTCGAATTTATTGTCCAATGCTATCGACTATACGCCAGCAGGCGGCCATATTCACGTTTCATGGAAAAAATCCGGTAATAAGGCGTGTTTTTCAGTTAAGGATGATGGTCCGGGTATTCGCCCTGAGCACGTTAATTGTTTAACTGAACGCTTTTTTCGCGTCGATAAATCTCGCTCTCGGGATACCGGTGGTTCAGGTTTAGGGCTAGCGATTGTCAAGCATGTCTTGAATCATCATCATGGAGAATTGGCGATTAACTCCAAATGGGGTGAGGGCAGTGAATTTATCATTTATTTCGACCCTAAATGCATAAAGTCACTTGATTAGTTTTTTAACTCGTTGATTTTTATCACTATAAGTATATTTTTCTGCATTTCTTTTACATGACTTCAAATGACAGTTATTTTACTTCTGTCATATAAGTGTCACAAAGCTTAAATATAATTGTCACATAAGCTTTATATAGTGTTCACAAATTAAATAAACACTCTCATTGGAGAATATTATGACTATCAAACGTGCGTTAAGCGTGATTGGTTTAGCTAGTGTGATCAGTTTCTCATCATTAGCAATCGATAAAGATTTACCTGTGTATAAAAAGGTGAGCGGTATTTCAGGGAATGTTTCGTCTGTTGGTTCAGATACCTTAGCGAACATGATGACGTTTTGGGCGGAAGAGTTTAAGCGCACTTACCCAAATGTGAATGTACAAATTCAGGCGGCGGGTTCTTCTACTGCGCCACCGGCGTTAACCGAAGCAACGTCAAATTTAGGGCCAATGAGCCGTAAGATGAAGTCTCGTGAAATCGAAGCATTCGAAAAACGTTACGGTTACAAGCCAACAGCGGTACGGGTTGCAATCGATGCCTTAGCGGTTTTCGTTCATAAAGATAACCCGTTAAAAGGCTTACGTATCGATCAGGTTGATGCAATTTTCTCAAATAACCGTAAATGTGGTGCGGAAAAAGACGTTGATCGTTGGGCTGATGTTGGTCTAGATGGTGAGTGGGCAGGTAAAGACATTCAGTTATACGGTCGTAACTCAGTATCTGGTACTTACGGTTACTTCAAAAAGAAAGCCTTGTGTAAAGGTGACTTTAAAAATACGGTAAATGAACAACCGGGTTCTGCGTCTGTTGTACAATCTGTTTCAGCGTCATTAAACGGTATCGGTTACTCAGGTATTGGCTATAAGACTTCTGGTGTGCGTGCATTACCTTTAGCGAAAAAGGGCGATAACTTTGTTAAAGCAACCATGGACAATGCGATTTCTAAGAAGTATCCATTATCACGCTTCCTATATGTTTATGTGAATAAGCACCCAAACAAACCGTTAGCCCCTATGGAAGCTGAATTCTTGAAGATGGTATTATCACAATCAGGTCAAAAGATTGTTGAAAAGGATGGTTATATCCCATTACCAACTTCAGTAGTGAATAAAGAGTTGAAAAAATTAGGTATCACTATTTAACTAGAGATATTCATTAATAAAGAACAAAGCCTGACAAAGATTGTCAGGCTTTTTATGTACAGGATGTACAGGATGTACGGTCAGTTTTTTGTTCCAGACAATTATCATCCATGTATGCAATGTCGCGGTTACATGGATGTAACCGCGATGTTTCAGCTCTATACCTTTAACTTAGCCAGTTTGCCGATGGGGGATTCCAACGACGCGGGAGGCTCGGTAAACCATTGTGGCCCTTGCTCGTTAAAATACAAACAATCCTCCAGGCGCACACCAAATTTTCCTGGTAAATAGAGTCCTGGTTCGTTAGAAAAACACATGCCTGCTGCCAGCTTGGTTTGCTCATCATGCACAAAGTTGACACCTTCATGGCCTTTCATGCCGATGCCGTGACCGGTTCTGTGTGATAAACCGGGTAATTTATATGCCGGGCCAAAGCCTTGTTTTTGATAATAGTTGCGCACCGCATCGTCAACTTGCCCCGCTGGCACGCCAAGCTGAGCCTTTTCAAACGCGATAGTTTGTCCTTGTCTGACGGTATGCCATACTTTTTGTTGTTGCTTGCTTGGCTCTCCAAATACAAAGGTACGGCTGATATCTGACTGGTAACCGTGAACATTACAACCACAATCCATTAAGACGATTGAGCCTTCGGTTAACGTTTGCTGTTGCCTAGTGCCATGCGGATAAGCACTGGCCTGGTTAAATAGCGCCATGTTCCAGATGCCACTGCCGCCAAGTTTCGCTTGCGCGCTATGCATTAAGTTTTTGACATCAGATTGGCTCATACCAACCGCTAGCTGTGACCAGACATATTGATAAGCGTTTAACGTCACTTCGCTGGCTTTGTGCATAAGCTGTAATTCATGTTGGCTTTTATACATACGACAGCCCCAGGTAACTGGGTTTGCGCTAACATCTTTCATCGCAGGTACTAGCAGCATTACTCCTTGCAAGACAAAGTAACGTACTGAGTGTTCAAATGCGATATTGCCTTTTGTTATACCGCGATCATTGAGGATTTGCTTGATGCGAACAAACGGACTTTCGTGCTCTTGCCACACCCTGACATCATTTCCCAGCGTTAAGGTTTCGCGAATGCTTGGTTCTTCAAAAAACGGGCAAACAACCGCAATTTCACCTTGTTGCGGGATCACTAGAGCAGTCACCCGCTCGCTGCGCCACCACTGAATACCGGAAAAATAATCCATAGTCGCACCTGGTTCTATCACCATGGCGGCAATGTTGTGCTCTTTCATTAATTGTTGGGCTTTTTCTAGGCGCTTTATTCGTTCGGCGCTGGTGATGGTGCTAACATCGGCGGTGATATCGGTTAGGTTATTTTTTGCAGTTGGGCTGCTTTTTCTAGTCTGGCTGGCTTGTGCCATTTGGCTTTGACTAAGAGATAGTGAGGCAAGGGCAGCGCCACTGGCTTTTAAAAAATTTCTTTTTGTTATTGTCATGGTAGTTACCTGTTAATGATAATCACTTTTTTGCAATAAAATTATAGTGTTTTTGGTTGTGAGGCAAATATATCCGACAAGTAACCACTTAGAAGTGATGGTTAGCATTTAGCATCATCTTTCTTGTGATATTAATGGTTTTCTATGGTTAATCGATAACCGCATTTTTTTAGGATAGCCTGCTCGTAGAACAGCTCAGTATCGATAATCGGCCGCTCCAGTAGCCATTGCTTATTCAGTCTCAGGGTTAATTTGTTTTTATTGGCAATCACTTGTGATAAAAACTGATCATCATGATGACGTTGCTGGCTCAATAATACGCTTAACCTGACGATAATTAACAGTTTTAGCAGCTTATCTTTACAAAGCAGATACCAGATATCAGCTTCAGGCAAGGTGAGTTTTTTGCGCTGGTTGCCGACCAGCCAGGCCAGGGCTTTTTGCTGTTCCTGGTTAAAACCGGCTAAATCTGCCTGCTCGAGAATATATTGTCCGTGTTGATGATAACCTGAAGCGTTAATGTCGAGGCCAATTTCATGGAGTTGAATTGCCGACTGCAACAGCTCCTGATAGATGGCATCTACCAGTTGCCAGGCTTGACTGAGTTGGCTGAACATTCTCGTTGCTATGCCACTAACATGGCTGGCATGCAGGCTGTCGATATTAAAGCGTTCGATTAGGTTAGCGATGGTACGCTGGCGCACATTGTTATGCTTAAGGTTCTCCAGCTGTTCAAACAATACGCCTTCACGCAATGCATACTGGCAGTATTCAATTTCACAGATTTCCAAGCGATCCATTAGCGCGATCAAAATGGCGACGCCAGAGCAGATCACTGCTTTACGGCCTTCTTTTAGTCCATCTATTTGTATATCATCGCTGTGGCTAAAAGTGAGTAATTGCTGCTTGAGCGCCAGTAGATCTGTTAGGGTAAAAGGCCGCTGAATTTCATTGTCGTAGTTGACGATTTTGGAGATTGCCTTTATCGTGCCTGAGGTACCAACGACATGTTGCCAACTCTGCTTTTTGAAGCGTTTTGCTATGGCATCAACTTCATGAGTTGCGTTTAATATCGCCTGTTTGAACGCTTTTTTGGAAATAACATGATTGGGGAAAAACAGCTTTTGGTAGCTGACACACCCCATGTTTAAGCTGTCCAAGGCTTTGATTTTGTCTTGTTTACCGATAACACATTCAGTACTACCGCCGCCAATATCTATCACCAAGTGCTGAATATCATTTTGCAGATAATGAGCGACCCCCTGGTAAATCAGCCGCGCTTCCTCATGACCGGAGATGACTTCGATATCAAAAGGAAATACCTGGCGGGCGGCTTTTAAAAATGCAGCGCTGTTTTTTGCCTGCCTTAAGGTGAAAGTGGCAACTGCGCGAAAATTACCGGCGGCAATATCCGTGGTGGTGGTCGCCAGGTGTTCCAGTGTTGATAAGCCGCGGTTTAACGCTTCTGCCGATAGCAGGTTATCGCTATTGAGTCCTTTTGCCAGCTGTACCTGATATTTTTCCCCATGCAGTATTTGCAGGTGATCACCCACTTGCCGCGCCAGCACATAATGAAAACTGTTAGAGCCTATGTCTAATGCCGCGAAATAATTGGTTGTCGGTGATTGTTCTGGGCTGTTATTCATTCATTGCTCTTAGTTATCCGCCGCTCATCGAGTGCTTCTTGCTCAGTTAAATAATCATAAATTGCAATTTGTGAACGCACTGGTGCTTGTGACGCCGCGTCTACATAGTGGTTATCCTGGTTTTGGTTAATGATCCTGGCTTTAACATTATCTTGAAAATGCAGGTTCAAAATATCAATGATCCTTTGCTTGAGTGTTTGATCGTAAATTGGGCAGGCAACTTCTACTCTGTGGTCGATATTACGCTCCATCCAGTCGCCTGAGGTGATAAACAGCTGTTGCTCGCCCTGGCTATGAAACAACATAACTCTTGGATGCTCAAGGAAGCGATCGACGATAGAAATAATTTTAATATTATCGCTTTTGCCTTTGATACCAGGGATCAGTGAGCACATACCGCGTACTATGATATTGATCTTTACCCTAGCTTTGCTGGCGGCATAGAGTTTATTTATTAAGCCTGAATCGACCAGGTTATTGAGTTTTAATACTATCTCTGCCTTTTTGTTATCTTTGGCATTTTGTATTTCATTATCGATCTGCTGGTATAAACGGCGTCTTGAAGTTAACGGCGAGACGATTAAATGATTGAAGCGAAAGCGCTTATAACTGTGTGAAATAAAAGAGAAAACATTATCAGCTTCCTGGCAAATTTCCTTGTGTTTGGTAAACAGAGCAAAGTCGGTATAGACACGGGCGTTGCCTTCGTGGAAGTTACCTGTGCCCAAGTGGGCATAGCGGACAATTTTATCGTCTTCTAGGCGCGACACTAAACAGAGCTTTGAATGAATTTTTAAGGTTTCAATGCCAAATTCTATTTCGATGCCGGCATCTTTCATTAATTTAGCCCATTCGATGTTGGCTTGTTCATCAAAACGCGCCCTTAATTCCACCACTACCGTGACTTTTTTGCCATTTTTTACCGCTTCAATTAGTGAGTGAATAATCCGTGAATGTTTGGCGACCCGGTAGATGTTGATTTTGATATGCCGCACCAGGGGATCATAAGATGCCTGACGAACAAATTCGGTAAAATGGCGAAACTTATGGTACGGGTAATAGAGTATAATATCCTGCTCGGAGATAGCGTCAAATACTGAGGGGAAAGCGGAGAATCTGCTGCTGTCTAATGCTGGGAGTTCTGGGTTTTCTAAATTTTCCTGCCCGAGGTTGGGAAATTTAACAAAGTCTTTAAAATGTCGATACCTGACCCCCGCTGCCAAGTCGTCGTCATGTTTGATCTTCAGGGTTTTTCTTAAGTAACTGGTCATATATTTTGGCATATTGCGGTCATGTACCAGGCGCACCATATCGGCTTTTAATCGTTGCTTTAAGCCCTTGGACATTTGATCTAACCGGCTTTCATCGAGATCATCAGTGAGGTTATATTCCGCATCCCGGGTTAGTTTCATCGAATAGGCATCAATTTTGTTAAATGGAATTACTCCGTCAAATAACTTATGGATAAAATACTGTACGACATCGTCGAGCATTACTATGTATTTGATTTTGTCGCCGTTAACCGTTGGCAACACGACAAAACGTTTAGTATCTTCCCTTGGAATTTCTACTAACGCATAGTGGACATCTTTTTGATGGTGCAGGGCGACTAAAAAGTAGATGCCATCGTCGTCAATACAATTTGCTAACTGGGTTTTTGAATGGATGATGATCGGTGTGATATGACGGATCACCCTGTTATCAAAGTATTGCTCTAGCCATTGCAGTTGCCTTTCACTCAAGTGCAGGTTGAACTGGCTGTTGTTGTTATCATCAAAAATAGTAATGATATTTTCCTTCGCCAGTTGCTGAAATATGTCATCGGCAACTCGTTTAAATTTTTCCGTTAGTGTGCTGACTTTAGCGGAGATTTCTTGGTGCAGGGTCTCCCACTTGTCTTTCGCATTTTCCTGCTCTGCCTCTACCATGGCGCGGCGGCGGATGCCACCGACTCTGACCCGGAAAAACTCGTCTAAATTGGAAGAGTAAATACCAAGAAAGCGGATGCGTTCTAATAAGGGGACACTTGAGTCTGCGGCTTCTTGTAACACCCTTTCATTAAATGATAACCAACTGAGTTCTTTATCAAATTTCATATCTGCGTCATGTATCATGGCTATACTGTTCCGATTTTAGTGAGATTTTAAAAAAGGAGCAGTATAGGTTTGACGTGTTACACTTTTGTTACTTACCGTAACAACTCAAAGCGTTAGCGAGCAATGTCGACCATTAAATCGTCGGCTAAATCCTCCAGCGCATCTATTAAGCTATCAATACTTTGTTGAGTAACGGCAATTGTCGCTTTAGCTTTAAATAAGGTTTGTCCTGAGTGTGGCGCACTGCTCTGTGAACTCACCAGTTTGAGCAGGTTGCCACCTTGATGGTGAATTACCGAGGAAATTTCCTGCACTATGCCAGTGCGATCATTGGCGGTTAATTCGAGAATTATATTGTTATCATTTGCTTTTGGAGCGGCATCGGTAACTTCTATTAAACATTTAAAGCCTGGAATACTTTGTAGTTTATCGATTAAGGCTTTGCTTTGCTGTGAAGCAACAGCAATTTCAACTACGCCGGAAAAGTAACCGGATAAGTAATGCAGGCTACTGGTTTGCCAGTTACCTTGATGTTGATTAATGATATTTGCCAGGGTATCAACTAGTCCTGGACGATCTGGACTAATAAAAGAGATGATCAGGTGATTCATAAATCGTCCTTATGCTTAAGTGAAAAATTAAATGAAAACGGATTAATTGCGCGAGAGTTGTGATAACTCCTTATTTAATTGACTTTCGTCACCTAAATTTAACTCAACCAGGCGGCGTAAATGGGTTACACTGTCGATATCTATGGCATTACATTGCAGGCCGATTTCATCTGGTTCTACGTGGACAACGGCAATATGCATGCAAACTTCAGTTTCAGCTCCCGCCAGGTTAAATCGTAACACCCCAAGTTTATGAAGAATATTATCGACTTTTTCCGGCGAACTGATCAGTGCACCGTTGAGTGAAATGTCGTGAATATTGATCGGATAGCTTTGCTCATCTATTTCCAACTGGGCATCAATTGAAAATAATATCCTGGTGAACTGTCGTCTATTTTCCATTTACTTTCGTACAATTGTTGAATAGATACCCTTAGCATAGCTGGATTTAAAAAAAAAGCACCTTAAATATTTATTAAGGTGCTTTTTATTCTTTAATTACTAGTAACTTAACTGAATTTTACTTCGTTAGGCTAACCGATTTTTTTATACTTGATCCTGTGGGGTTCTATTGCAGCTGCGCCTAAAGTTTTCTTCAGCCACTGTTCGTAATCACTAAAGTTACCTTCATAGAAATTAACCTGACCTTCATCACGATAATCGAGAATATGGGTAGCGATGCGATCCAGGAACCAGCGGTCATGGGAGATCACCATGGCACAGCCAGGGAATTCCAGTAAGGCTTCTTCCAGTGCGCGCAGGGTTTCAACGTCTAAATCATTGGTTGGCTCATCCAGTAGTAACAAATTGCCACCGGTTTTTACCAGCTTGGCTAAATGCACTCGGTTGCGTTCACCTCCTGAGAGCTCGCCGATGAACTTTTGCTGATCGTTACCCTTGAAATTAAAGCGCGAACAATAGGCACGGCTTGGCGTTTCGTAGTTACCGATAGTGAGAATATCTTGGCCTTCGGAGATTTCTTGATAGACGGTATTTTTATCGTTCATATCGTCGCGGAACTGATCAACACTCGCCAGTTTGACGGTATCGCCAAGTTCAACGCTACCAGAATCGGGTTGTTCTGCTCCCGATAACATTTTAAACAGGGTTGATTTACCAGCACCATTGGCACCGATAATACCGACGATCGCTCCTTTAGGAATGCTAAAGCTAAGATTGTCGATGAGTACTCGATCGCCAAAGGATTTGGTTAAGTTATTAACTTCCAATACCTTGTCGCCAAGGCGAGGCCCGGGCGGAATATAAAGCTCGTTAGTCTCGTTACGTTTTTGATGTTCCTGGCTGTTAAGCTCTTCAAAACGTGCCATCCGGGCTTTGCTTTTTGCCTGGCGACCTTTTGGATTTGAACGCACCCATTCAAGCTCGTGCTTAATGGTTTTTTGTAGCGCGTTTTCGCTACGTTTTTCTTGTTCAAGCCGCGCATCTTTTTGCTCAAGCCAGGAAGAATAATTGCCTTCCCAAGGAATGCCATGACCGCGGTCAAGTTCTAAAATCCAGCCGGCAACATTATCTAGGAAATAACGGTCGTGGGTAATGGCAACCACGGTGCCGCTATAATCGTGTAAGAAGCGCTCTAACCAGGCGACAGATTCTGCATCCAAATGGTTAGTTGGTTCGTCCAGTAACAGCATATCCGGTTTAGAGAGTAATAAACGGCATAATGCCACCCGGCGACGTTCACCACCAGATAACACCGCTATTTTTTGCTGCCAGTCCGGTAAACGAAGGGCATCGGCTGCGCGCTCAAGAATATTCTCGATATTATGGCCGTCTTGCGCGTTGATGATGTTTTCCAGCTCGCCTTGCTCTTTTGCCAACGCATCAAAGTCAGCATCTGGCTCAGCATACTCCGCATAAACCTGATCCAGTCGCGCCATGGCATTTTTCACCTCCGCAACGGCTTCTTCTACCACTTCTCGCACGGTTTTGTTTTCGTCCAGTTGCGGTTCTTGTGGCAAATAACCAATATTAGTACCGGCTAACGCTTTTGCTTCCCCTTCAAATTCGGTATCAACGCCTGCCATGATTCTTAACAGGGTAGACTTACCGGCGCCGTTTAAACCTAAGACACCGATTTTTGCGCCTGGAAAAAACGACAGTGAAATGTCTTTTAATATTGTCCGTTTTGGAGGCACCACTTTGCTGACGCGGTGCATCGACATAATAAATTTGTCTGGTAATGGTTGAGCCATTGAAGAGCCTTTAGTTTTGTCTGCAAAATATTGGCGTTATTGTAGGAGATTTTTAGGTAAAGGGTAAAGAAAATAACACTGGTTAGTTAAGTGAAAAACTGTTGATGATTAGTCATCATCCGCAGTTACACTTGTGCCAGGTGATATAGGGGCTCATACGGTATCTTTTAAGTTGGTTGTGGTTGTTATTGCCGACAGCTGGGATGAACAGGTGGAGAGTGGTAAACTAAAGTTGGTGATCCATTGTTCAAATTGCTCAGCGGGCATTGGTTTGCCATATAAATAGCCTTGATGGTTAAAGCAGCCTAATTTTTGAAGCAGTGCTGCTTGATGCGGGTGTTCGACTCCTTCAGCTATGATATCGATATCAAAGGAGCGACTCAATAAACACAAGGCATTGACCACGGATAAGTCTTTTTCGCATGTGCTGAGGTTATCGATAAAGCTTTTGTCGATTTTTAGATTATCGATCGGCAGCTGTTTTAGCCTCGCTAATGAGGAATAGCCGGTACCAAAATCATCGATGGCAATTTTTACTCCCAAATTACGCAACTCTTCCAAAATTGAGATATGAAAGTTATCTTCTTTTGCAAATATAGATTCTGTGACTTCGAGCTCGATACAATGGGCTGGCACAGAGGTTTCCATTAAAATTTTTTTAACTTGCCCAATTAAATTATCGCGATCGAATTGCCGTGGCGAGACGTTAATCGCGATAAGACCGGTAAAAATATTGTTTATCCGCCATTGTCTCAGTTGGTGGCAGGCGGTGGTTAAAACAAATTCTCCCAGTTCTTTGATTAGACCATTGCGCTCGGCAATAGGGATAAAGAGTTCAGGAGAAATAAAACCATGCTCAGAATGTTGCCAGCGCAATAGGCACTCTACTCCGTAGACTTGATTGGTTTTCGCACTGACTTGTGGCTGATACCAAACACTCAACTCATTATTTTCAATTGCTTTATGTATGGTATTCTCAAGTTCAATTTGATGAAGTATGTGTTGTTTCTGTTTTGAGTCAAAGATAGCAAAATTGTCGCCACCGGTTTTTTTTATCTGATACATGGCAATATCGGCAAAGGAAATGAGTTCTCGTATGTCTCTAGAATCGCACGGGAACTTGCTGATACCGATACTGACAGAAATAAAGAATTCGCCAAACTTGGTTTTCATCGGGCCATTGAACTGATCCAATATGTGGGTAGCGATTTGTTCTATGTGCTGAATTTCTTGTTGGCCCTCTACAACTACGATAAATTCGTCACCACCACTGCGTGCTATGGTATCGGTATCTCTTAAGGCTGCTCTAAATTTTGATGCCACTACTTTCAGCACTTCGTCACCCACATGGTGGCCTAAGGTATCGTTGATTGATTTGAAACGGTCAAGGTCACAAAAGAGCACAGCAAAACCCGGAGAGTTTTCGGGTACTTGTAATTGTTCCAACCTGTCAAACAGTAAACGACGATTCGGCAGCAATGTCAGCGGGTCATGATAGGCGTAAAAGCGCTGCATACTTTCGGATTTTTTAATGGCAGAAATATCAGAGAACTGAGCAATAAAGTAGCTGATTTCTCCATTTTCTTTTTTGATGCTGGAGATATTTAACCACTCAGGATAAATGTTGCCGTTCTTACGTTTATTCCAGATCTCCCCCGACCAATTGCCATTCGTGTAGAGTTTTCGCCAAAAATTTTTGTAAAATCGCCTGTTATGGCGACCCGATTTTAACATTGCTGGTGTGTTACCTATGGCTTCTTCAGATGAATAACCTGTTATTTGACTAAATTTTGCATTGGTTAGAATGATCACGCCTTTGTGATCTGTGACTACAATTGCTTCCGTTGAGTTGTTAAATATTTTTTCTACTATGCTGGTACTAGTATAACTGCCCTGTTTATTAGCATTAGGAGAAATAATGATAAAAATGTGCTCATATTTAGCTTCATATTGAACTTTATAAGTTAACGAAGATTTTTTGCCATTTTTATCTATTAATTGCGTATGAACTTGATGACATGCTGTACATGGCGAAGTACAGTGAAGAATCGTATTAATATCAATGCTAATACCCAAAGAATTGAAGCTGTGATTGATTAACTCTTGCTTTTGATAACCGAAAAGATGACAAAAGGTATCATTTACTTCGAGAATTTTTCCGTTGGTTGATATTACGCACAGTCCATCTGTACATAATTCAGTCAATAATTGATATTCTGTTTGTTCAAGTTGCACTAAGGTTTTTCTCCATGCTAGAAAGGAAAACTAAGTTCCTGGCGGTACTTGCTTAACATGTAGCAAGTGCTTTAACGTCAATTCGTAAAATATCTCAATAAATCAATGTTAGATGTTATACCTATAATGGCTTTATTTTCGCATATCACTAAATGATGTACTTTGTTGTCGAACATTATTTTGGCTGCTTGCTCTATATTAGTGCTTGCGGGAATTTGGATAACTGAATGGGAGCAGATTTCCCAGATATACGCTAGTTTACTGTCTCCCTGATGATGATGAAATTTAACAAAGTCACAGTCACTAATTATGCTAAAACACTGGTTGTTGATGTCCATAACGGGTAGAAATGACAGCTTATGCTCGGTTAAAAGTTTCTCGGTATCCAAAATACTGTCATCAACACTGACGGTGATAACGTTTTTATTCATGATGGCGGTAACGGCTTGTTGGCTGGTATGGGTTAGATCGTTATTCATTATCGTCCCTAATACTCTAGAAAGCACTGGCACTAAATATAGGCCAGTGAACTGATAATTTTAAGCATAGATGGATTAAAGTGATTTTCCAGTGTGGTGATTAGTATTTCAACATGCGCTTAAGTGCCTGATTAGTTGGGGCTTAGCTAAGTGAAAATGTTTCTGCTACACTCGGCGGCCGATAATAACAATAAGACAGAACGACAGATACAAAGTGATACATTTAGATAATTCATGGTACAGCCTGGCCGTGATGCAAGCGTTATTCTTGTCAGCGAACAACAGATGGATTGGAGCATAACCTTGAAACAACAAATAAAATATGGCGTGCTTGGCTGCTATTTACTGGCTGGTTTAATCCCAGCACTGGCAAATGAAGTAACGGCTGAAGACGACGAATGGCTGAGTGGCTATTTAAAAGTAGGCTACGGCTATAAATCGGAAACTTCCCCTTATCACAAAAAGGAAGCTGGCGCTTCATTGTTTCTCAGCGGCCGTTATCAGCTAAAACCAGGCTTTTTTATTGAAGCATCTCACGGCGCTAACGAACTGGATCAGGGCATTAATTTTGGCTTTAATTTTTGGAATAGCCAGCACTGGAGTTTTGATTTATTAACCGTACGTGGTCATGGTGAAAATATTTATGAATTTGGTGGTAAAGATTCACCTCATCTTAGGGAAGTGAAAAAATCCACCAACATGTTGGGCGTAAGAGCGGTTGGTGGCTTTGACCGCACGACGTTTCAGGCAACACTTGCCCCATACTCATTCAGTGATGAATATGACGGCGCGTTATATGCCTCGATGTGGGGGTCACAGTCCTGGCTGATCAAAAACTGGGAAATTTACGCTTCTGTCGGGGCGGAATATCGCTCGAAAGATATGCTGGATTATTATTATTCGACTTCTGAAGCGATTGAAGGTCTAGGTTTTAAGCATTATCAGGCAGACAGCGGTATTAACCTGATCACTCAGCTTGGTGCCAGCTACCCGATATCGGAAAATATCCTGTTTGAAGCGTATGCCAGATATACCGACTTACCAGACAGCATAACAGATAACCCGGTAATGCAAGTTGCGGCCAACCTTGATGGTCGTGCCGAGGGCATTACTGAGTTTGGTGTGCTAGTTAGCTATGTTTTTTAATGGGAGCGATAAAATGTATTCTATTAAAAAACTCGTATTGTTCACTGTCGAGGCTTTTGTTGCATTAGTTCTGCTGTCAAATACTTGTAATGCCCAAGACAGCATTTTAGAAATCCAACCGAACCAGTGTATTTCTGTGCATCAGGGCGAAAAATGCTATGTTGATATCAGCTTGAATTGGCAAACTAAGCAAAGTGGTAATTACTGCCTGTTTTCCAGTCAGCAGCAAGCGCCGCTCTTGTGTTGGCAAAACAGCCTGTCGGGAAAATTTGAACAGGAAATGAGTGCCAATCAGAACGTGGTTTTTTATTTAAAAGCCCAATATGGCTCAGAAATTTTGGCACAAAAAGAGCTGAAAATGGCCTGGGTCTATAAAAAGAGCGCGCGTGCCCGCACTTCATGGAGATTATTTTAATTCTATGACTAATGCTAATTTACCGCCTTATTTGCTGATTGTTGAAGACGATCAAGAACTTGGCGAATGGATGCAAAGTTATTTGCAGAAAAAAGGCTTTAAGGTTGACATTACTGGCTGTGGCTTAGCGGCGGTAAATTTGATCCAAACCACTAATCCGGACTTAGTGATCCTCGATGGCATGCTACCTAATTTAGATGGTATCGAGGTTTGCCGTCGGGTGCGCCCTGAGTTCACTAATAGCATTATTATGGTGACGGCGCGTGACGAAGAAATTGATGAAGTGCTCGGATTGGAAATGGGCGCAGATGATTATCTTACGAAACCAGTACGGGCGCGAGCCTTGTTAGCCAGGATCAATAAGCATCTGGTAAAGCAGCAACAGCAACAACCAGTGCAAGATCAGGTACAAGCGCCGCAGCGTTTGCAGTTTAATCAGCTAGTGATAAATCCGTGTGCCAGAACCGTTAGCTTAGCTGGTGAGCTAATAAAAATATCCAGTCATGAATTTGATTTGTTATGGCTACTTGCCAGCCAAGCGGGAGAGGTGGTTTCTCGGCAAAGCCTAGTGAACGAGCTCAGGGGCTTTGATTATGATGGTTTTGATCGTTCGATTGATTTAAAAATCTCGCGCTTGCGGAAAAAACTCGGTGACAGTTCGAGCGATCCTTGTCGCATTAAAACCGTCTGGGGAAAGGGCTATTTATTGGTAAAAGAGGCCTGGTAATTTGCGTTTTTTAACTTACTCCCTGATTTTGGTGGTGTTTGTTGCAACCATTGGCCTTGGCTGGTTGGTCGATACCTTGTATCAACATAATAGCGAAGCGCAGCAAGATGTCACTAAGGTAAGATTGTTTGAACAATTTGGTGAAAACCTGGCAAAAACTCTGGCTCAACTACCAGATAAACAAGCTTTTATCAGTCAATGGGCAGGGAGTTATAACTATCAGTTATCGCTAAAAACCCTAGATAAACTGGTGATGCCGAGCGTTTTATTGGCACAGTTTAGCCGTCAGCAATATTTGCTGTTAACCACAGATAGTCAGCTCTCTTATTATGCGCTATTACCGGATGAGCAAGTGCTGGTACTTAAGGGGTCTTTGGAACTGTTTGAGTCGAAAAATCAGAGCTCAGATATGCTCTATACCTTATTGTTTTACGGATTGTTATTAGGGGTTTTCCTGCTCTGGACCTATCCGCTATTGCAGCAGCTAGCACGGCTGAAACAAACGGCGCAGGCATTTGGCAGTGGTGAATTAACGCAGCGCATCAGCCCAAGTCAATTTTCCTATATTAGTGCAATTGAACAGGAATTTAACCGGATGGCGCAGCGCATCGAAAATCTGATCGGTGATGTTAAACTTTTAAGTAGTGCGGTTTCACATGATTTAAGAACGCCGCTGGCGCGTATTCAGTTTGGTCTTGATACGCTCGAAGAAGAAGATGACCCTGAGTTAAGGCTGCAATATCAGCAAAAGATCAGTGACAATGTCAGTCAAATGACTGAATTGGTGGAAACCTTGCTCAATTATGCCCGGCTTGAGCAAACCATGTTAACAATTGAGCGTGAACCTCTAGTGTTATTGGCGCTGATCGAAAAACTGGTTCAGCGATATCGCACTGGGCAGCTAGACTTAGTAATTCAACAGATAAATTATCAGCCAGAACTCACCGTCATGGGAGATAATCAATACTTTTCTATGTTGTTTAGTAACCTGATTAAAAATGCCATCAGTTATGGGCAGGGGCAAGTGTTGATTGAGCTTAGCTGTCAGCAGGGTAAGGTCAATATTGCTATTCACGATAATGGTCATGGGGTTGCGCCAGAGCAGCAGCAAGATATTTTTAAACCTTTTGTTCGCGGCAGTCATGCTAAAAATTCCGGCTATGGTGTTGGGTTAGCGTTTGCAAAGCGGGTAACCCAGTGGCATCAGGGGGAGCTTAGTGTCGGTGATTCTAAGTTGTTATCCGGCGCAGTATTTGAGGTGGTTTTTCCGATAGGCGATGCTGACAGATGATGCCTGAACCTGTTTCAATCTTGCTTTATTCACTTAGGGCATTCAGTTAAAATAGCGGTTATCTCCAAGTCATTTAAGGTGATATTTTGTCACAGAAAATGCCCGAATTTAATAATGTTTTTACCCAGCAGTTACCCGGCGATAATGAAGCGGCCAACTTTTGTCGCCAGGTGATGTCGGCGGCCTATTCCTTTGTAGAGCCGAAAAAGACTGCTGCGCCTAAGCTCATTGCTACAACTGGCGCTTTAGCTGAGCAACTTGGCTTAACTTCGTTAACTGAAGCACAATTTGCCGAAATTTTTACCGGTAACCGTTTGCTCGGTGGCATGAAGCCTTATGCCATGTGTTATGGCGGCCATCAGTTTGGCCACTGGGCAGGACAGTTAGGCGATGGCCGGGCGATTAATCTTGGTCAGATACAAACACAAAATTCAGGTTTGCAAACCTTGCAGTTAAAAGGGGCTGGGCCAACACCTTATTCTCGTCATGCTGATGGTTTTGCTGTCTTACGTTCATCAGTCAGAGAGTTTTTGTGCTCTGAGGCTATGTTTCATTTAGGTGTTCCGACCACCAGAGCATTAAGTTTGTGTTTAACCGGCGATTTGGTGACGCGTGACATGTTTTATGACGGTCACCCAAAACAGGAGCTTGGCGCCGTTGTTTGCCGGGTATCTTCATCATTTCTACGTTTTGGCAGTTTTCAATTACCTGCGGTGCGCGGCGAGCTTGAATTACTGCGCCAGTTGGTGGACTTTTCCATTGTTCAGGATTTTCCGCATTTAGGGACGCCATCCAAGGCGAGCTACCTTGCATGGTTTAAGGAGATCTGTGAGCGTACCTGTGCATTAGTTATCCACTGGATGCGGGTTGGCTTTGTTCATGGCGTGTTAAATACCGACAATATGTCGATAATCGGTGAAACCATAGATTACGGCCCTTATGGCTGGATAGATAATTTTGACTTGTCCTGGACCCCCAATACCACAGATGCCCAGGGTAAACGCTACTGTTTTGGTGATCAGCCGGAAATTGCCCAGTGGAATCTGTTTCAGCTGGCCAATGCTATTTATCCACTCATTGAAGATGCCGAGCCGTTAAATCAGCTGCTTAATGATTTTGCGACAAATTATCAAAGCCAGTGGCTGAAGATGATGCAGGCTAAGCTCGGTTTTGAACAGCTTAAGGGGTCGGACGGCGAATTATTTGTTCGTTTAGAGCGACTAATGAGCGAAGGCGATATCGATATGACGACTTTTTATCGTTTACTCGCCCGTTATCATGCGAGTATATCTGATAATAAAGCGCATTTTGCCAACTGTTTTTACCGGCTAGAGGATAATTCAGCGCAGTTTTGGCAGGCGTTTGACAATTGGCTGGCAGATTATAACGAGCGCTTGATGTTAAATACCGGCACTGATAGTGAGCGGTGCGAGAATATGAATGCGGTGAATCCTAAATTTGTTTTGCGTAATTATTTGGCGCAACAGGCGATAGATAAAGCTGAACAGGGGGATTATGGCATGCTCAAAGAGTTACAAATTGTGCTGAAAAATCCTTACCAGGAACAAAGTGAATTTGAGCACTATGCCAAAAAACGCCCTGATTGGGCAAAGAACCGTGCCGGTTGCTCTATGCTGTCCTGTAGCTCTTAATCTACTGAAATTAGGTTATCCAGGTTTTGCGTTGTTGTGTCTGTTTATGGCGATATTGCACGGCGATAATTTTTATGACATCGCGCCAGGTGATAATACCTATAGGCTGAAAATTGTCATTAACTATTGGCAGGCAGGATATATGATTGTCGTAAAATAATAATACCGCCTCGTTAATGGTGATTTCAGGCCCGGCGGTGATCAGCTCGCGACTCATGATCAAATGCAATTTTTTCTTCGTTAACGAGGTATCTTTCGGCGTTTCTTTGCTGGTACCTATGGCGGGACTTAAGTGCTTAAATAGGTCTCTGTCAGTGATAATGCCAGCAAGCTCTTTACCGTCTAACAGCAGAATATGGTGAATTTCATGTTGTTCAAAGGCCTGTTTTGCACGCGACAGATCATCATCAATGCTAAGCGTTACCAGGCTTTTAGTCATAAAATTTTGGATGCTCATAATGCTGTTATCCCTTTGATATTACAGCTTAAACATAAACTGTTTTTTATGAATTAACAAATCATTTGTTGATTAAAAAATGCTGGTTAATTCTGCTTGTCACAAAAGTGTCATATAACTGTCTTATAATTGCCAAAGTTAGAATAATTCTAGAATTAAAGGTGTTATAAGTGACGATCGCACTTAAATCAACTGGCATTCGCCAGGTGAAAAATTCGTTAGCGAAATGGTTGATCACACTCGGTGGTATCAGTGTGCTTTTTACCTTAGTGCTAATTTTTTTATACTTGCTTTATGTTATCAAGCCTATCTTTGAGTCAGCCAAGATTGAACAAGTAGCAGAGTTTAGCCTAAGTAATGACGATAAGGTGCTCGCTGTTGGTCTTGATGAGCTGCAGGAACTTGGCTATACCATTAACCAAAACGGTGCTATTAGTTATTTCTCATTGCGCTCTGGTGCTGACGGGCTGGTTGCTGGTAAGCAACTGTTTAACCAGGAGCTGTCAGAGCTGGCATTAGCAGAAGTCATTAATGTCGATCATGAACGCAAGCTGTTAGTCAATCAGCAAGGCCAGGTGCAGCTGGTTAGTGCCAAGTTTCAGGCGCTTTATCATGCCGATAAACGAGAAATCGTCCCTAATATTGTCTACCCACTAGGTGAAGAATACTTGCCGGTTGACGAACAAGCGCAAGGGTTACAACAGCTAGCTTTTGCGATGAATGATGAACAGGCGGTATTTGTTGGTTTTACTCAAGACGGTCGTTTAGTTAAAACCACCTTGTTGGCTGAAGATGATTTTAATTATGATCCTGCATACGAAATAAGCTACCAGCAAATTGATATTGCTTATACTCAGGTCGATGATATTTTAGTGAGTCCGGATCTGGCTATGGCGTTTGTCCGTAATGCCGATCAGGTGTTTGTTTACGATCTCAGAGATGAAGATGAGGTTGAATTAAAAGCCACTATTATTCCTCAATTAGCACAAAGCAGTGCGCATCCTAAGCACTTAACGGCGATGGCATTACTTTCTGGTGGCAGTTCGGTCTTATTGGGTGATAGTAGCGGTATGGTCAGCCAGTGGTTTGAAGTATCCACCGAGAGTGGTCGTGAATTTAAGCAAATTCGCACCTTTAGTGCCAGTCGTGATGAAGCGGTCAGTAAAATTATCACTGAGCAATATCGTAAAAGTTTTTATACCTTAACAGCGACTGGCCAAATGGAGTCTTTTTATACCACCAGTGAAGCAGAATTATGGCGTGGCTCGTTAGCTGACAGCTTGCCGACGGCCATGGTGATTGCGCCGCGTGCCGATGGTTTGTTGCTACTTAACAATAAAAAAGTACAGCTCTACTCGGTAGAAAACGAGCATCCGGAAGTTACCTGGCAAGCACTTTGGCAGGAAGTTTGGTATGAAGGCTATCCTGAGCCGGAATATATCTGGCAATCAACGTCAGGCTCAGATGATTTTGAAGCGAAATTTTCACTGGTACCTATTTCTTTTGGTACGGTAAAAGCGGCACTTTATGCCATGCTGTTTGCGGTGCCGATTGCGTTAACCGCAGCGATTTATACTGGGTACTTTATGACGCCTGAGCTACGTAAAAGAGTCAAACCAACGATAGAGATCATGGAAGCCTTACCAACGGTTATCTTAGGTTTCCTCGCAGGCTTATGGCTGGCGCCGATTGTTGAGAATAACTTGCCGGCGATTGCCCTGTTATTGATTTTATTACCTCTGGCGGTATTTTTAACAGCCTTTGGCTGGCACAAATTGCCAAAAGAAATCAAAGTAAAATTCCCTGAAACTTGGGCTCCTATCTTATTGATTCCGGTGTTAATTTTGGCGGCGGTAATTGCTTTTTCGCTGTCACCGTTAATGGAAGTCTATTTATTTGGTGGCGATGTTCGTCAATTTATCACTAATGATTTAGGTATTAGCTTTGACCAGCGTAACGCGCTTGTTGTTGGTATTGCCATGGGCTTTGCGGTGATTCCAACTATTTTCTCAATGGCTGAAGATGCGATTTTTAGTGTCCCTAAGCATTTAACCAGTGGCTCATTGGCATTAGGTGCCACGCCATGGCAAACCTTGGTTAAAGTGGTGTTATTAACTGCCAGTCCGGGGATTTTCTCTGCCATTATGATGGGGCTTGGCCGCGCAGTGGGTGAAACTATGATTGTATTGATGGCAACTGGTAATACCCCGATTGTTGATTGGAGTATCTTCCAGGGAATGCGAACCCTAGCGGCGAATATTGCGGTGGAAATGCCGGAGTCTGAAGTGGGTAGCTCGCATTATCGTATCTTATTTTTAGCTGCTTTTGTTTTATTTGTTTTTACCTTTATTTTTAATACGTTAGCTGAGTTTGTTCGTCAGCGATTACGTGAAAAATACAGTTCGTTATAGTGGGAGTACTGAACAATGAAAACATGGTTTAAATCAGGATCTCCCTGGATTTGGTTATCAGCTGGTGGTGTCAGCATCAGTTTGATTTCTGTGCTTGGTTTGTTGTGGTTAATCGCTTCACATGGCTTATCGTATTTCTGGCCGGCGGATATTTATCAATTTGAATTAACAGACGCTCAAGGAAATTCATCGACGGTGATCGGTGAAATCTATGATAGAGAAAGTATTCCTGTCCAGCAGTTAGTGCACTTAGAACTTAACTTAGCAGGCGTTGATGAAGTTGAACGTTTATTGATTAAAACCGGTAACCGTGAACTGGTCAGCCTGGATTTTCGCTGGTTGTTAGTACCACAGATCACTAAACAGTCAACACCTGAAGATTTAGTGGTGATTGAGCGTCGTACCAATGGCAATTTCTATGGTTATATTCAGTCGTTAGTACTTGATGGCCAACAAGTCTCATTAGATAAAATGCCTGAATTGCTTGAACGAGTGCTTGAATTCCAAGAACAAATAGAAGAATTGCAAAAAGTTGATATCGGCGCGATTAATTATCAAATTGAACGTTTGCGATTAAAAGAGCGTAAACACAGGTTAGATGGTTTATTAACTGATGAAAAGGCAGCCCAAATAGCAAATGATGTGGCTGGGTTAACAGCTGATTATCATGCGCTTGAGCAACAGCTAATGGCGCTTAGAAAAAAAGTGTCTCGTGATCAGCTGGTGATGCGCGCGATGGACGGTCAAACAGTCATTATAAATTTTGAGAATATATTAAAGGTCTCTTTTAACAATAAGCTGTATTTACCAGAAAAACTTAGCATATTCTTTAGTCAAATAGCAGATTTTATTGTTGACGATCCGCGTGAAGCGAACACTGAAGGTGGGGTATTCCCGGCGGTTTTCGGTACGGTATTAATGGTGTTGTTAATGACAGTGATCGTTTCTCCTATGGGGGTGATAGCTGCGATTTATCTGCATGAATATGCCGGCAATAATGCCTTAACCCGAATATTGCGTATTGCGGTGATTAACCTTGCCGGGGTGCCGTCGATTGTTTACGGGGTGTTTGGTTTAGGTTTCTTTGTTTACATGGTCGGTGGCAGCCTGGATCAACTGTTTTATCCGGAAAACTTGCCGAGCCCAACGTTTGGTACGCCAGGGGTAATGTGGTCAGCTATCACGCTAGCCATATTGACTTTGCCGGTAGTGATAGTATCGACTGAAGAGGGGTTATCACGAATCCCCGCAGCAATGCGCCACGGTAGTTTGGCATTAGGTGCGACCAAAGCAGAAACCTTGTGGCGAATTATTTTACCCATTGCCAGCCCGGCGATTATGACCGGCATTATTTTAGCGATTGCTCGTGCCGCCGGTGAAGTTGCACCATTGATGTTAGTGGGGGTGGTGAAAATGGCGCCGAATTTACCGCTTGACGGTAACTTTCCATTTTTACACTT
Source organism: uncultured Thalassotalea sp. (assembly GCA_964620605.1). Taxonomy (GTDB): domain Bacteria; phylum Pseudomonadota; class Gammaproteobacteria; order Enterobacterales; family Alteromonadaceae; genus Thalassotalea_E. Next base: position 48,446 of record CAZUHQ010000004.1, on the reverse strand, counting down.
AGATCGCAAGTTTATGCACCTGGGTTTCCATATTTATGATGTTGGTTTCCAAAGCCCGAATGTTGAAGCGGCAAGGCCGCTGGTATATGCCACGGCATTATTGTTAGTGACCATTATTGTTGCGTTAAATATGACGGCAGTGTCAATTCGTAACCGTTTACGTGAAAAATATCGAATGTTAGAACACTAACTCGGTTAATCACGGATGTTTAGCTTCCCCAAAAAATTAACGAAAGAACAGATTATTGATAGAAAAATTAAGAGAAGATTATGATTACTGTTAGCCCTAAAACTGGCTCGACACTACCAAATAAAGTGGATTTGAATACTCTATCACCAGAGCAAAAGGCGTTAGGTATTAACAACCTCAATCTCTATTACGGTGAAAAACAGGCGCTGCAAAATATCACAATGGCGATCCCTAAAGGGCAAGTAACGGCGTTTATTGGGCCAAGTGGTTGTGGTAAATCAACGCTATTACGTTGTATTAATCGGATGAATGATTTGGTTGATAGCTGCCGTATTGAAGGGGAAATCAACCTTCATGGTGAGAATATCTATAATAAACATGTTGATGTTGCGGCGTTGCGCCGTAAAGTGGGCATGGTATTTCAACGACCCAATCCATTTCCAAAAAGCATTTACGAAAATGTCGTTTATGGCTTGCGTATTACCGGAGAGAATAACCGCCGGGTATTGGATGAAGCCGTAGAAAAGTCACTGCGTAGCGCGGCTCTGTGGAACGAAGTCAAAGACAGATTACACGATAGCGCCTTAGGGCTGTCAGGTGGTCAGCAACAAAGGTTAGTGATTGCGCGGGCGATTGCTATTGAGCCAGAAGTGTTATTGCTCGATGAACCTACATCAGCACTCGATCCTATTTCAACCTTGACCATTGAAGAGCTGATCAATGATCTGAAAAAACAATTTACTGTGGTGATTGTTACCCATAACATGCAGCAGGCGGCGCGGGTTTCAGATCAAACGGCGTTTATGTATATGGGGGAGCTGATTGAATACAGTGATACTAATACTTTGTTTACTACGCCGATGAAAAAGAAAACGGAAGACTATATTACAGGTCGATACGGTTAATCAGAAAATTATTAGGAGCAACTAATGGATAATTTAAATATTGGCCGTCATATTTCCGGACAATTTAATGAAGATTTAGAACGGGTGATCAACCATGTGATGCAAATGGGGGGGTTGGTAGAAAAGCAATTAAGCGATGCGTTAGCAGCGGTCGCTGACTCGGATGAAAATCTTGCGAATAAAGTGTTAACCAGTGATGATGCGATTAATGACTTTGAAGTCAGTATCGATGATGAGTGTACCCGCATTATTGCCAAGCGTCAGCCTGCGGCCGGTGACTTACGTCTGATCATGGCGATAGTAAAAACCATTGCGGATTTAGAACGCATTGGCGATGAAGCGCAGAAAATTTCTCAGGTGGCATTAGAGAGTTTAACCAGTGCTCACAAGGATTTATTGCTAAACTTGGAAAACTTAGGCCGTCGAGTATTAGAGTGTTTGCAGGCCACCTTAGATGCCTTTACCCGGATGGACGTAGAAGCCGCGATTAACATTCACAAAAGCGACGAAAAAATTGACCGTGAATACGAAGCATTAATGCGCCAGCTAATGACTTATATGATGGAAGAGCCACGTTCGATTCCGCAAATTATGAGTGTTATTTGGTCAGCTCGAGCCTTAGAACGTATTGGCGATCGCTGTCAAAACATCTGCGAATACATAGTATATTTTGTTAATGGCAAAGTGGTTCGTCATACGGCGCCCGAGTAAAATTTGTAACCTGATTCTTGACTATGCTTGGTTTTTAAACAAGCATAGTCTTTTTATCGCTGTTTATTGACTTATATCTAAAGATTAGCCGTTTCTAAATCTTGGCAAATAAGTTAATATCCGCGCGAATGAAAATAAAGAGCGAGAAAGCTCCTGGAAAATAATTATGGCCAGCAATTCAATTCTTGGTGTATTTGCAAAATCACCACTTAAACCATTAGAAAAACACATTCGAATGGTGTCTAAATGTTCTAAGCAACTGATCCCTTTTTTTGATGCGGTGACTGAGTGTGACTGGAAAACAGCGGGTAAGATCAGAAACAAAATTTCCAAATATGAACGAGATGCCGATGACTTAAAGCGTCAATTACGTTTGGAGTTACCCGGTGGCTTGTTTATGCCGGTTGATCGTGCGGACTTATTAGAGCTGTTATCTCAGCAAGATAAAATCGCGAATAAGGCAAAAGATATTGCTGGTCGTATTGTTGGTCGTAAGCTTGAAATTCCCGAATCTTTACATCAGGAATTTAAGCAATATGTTGATCGTTGTATTGATGCCATTGAAAAAGCAGCAGAAGCAATAAATGAGTTAGATGACTTATTAGAAACCGGCTTCAGAGGTCGCGAAGTTGAGTATGTTGAGAAAATGATCGAACAGCTTGACAGCATAGAAGACGATACCGATACATTACAAATTTCTTTGCGTCAAAACTTATTAGCCATTGAAGATCAGTTAAAACCTGTCGACGTAATGTTCTTATATCAAATTATTGAGTGGGTAGGAGACCTAGCAGATTTAGCCGAACGAGTCGGTGCTCGATTAGAAATTTTATTGGCTAGAAAATAAGGGTTAGTCATGGATATTTTACTTCAACATGGCTCAGCTTTAGTCATGATCGCCGCCATTGTCGGCTTTTTTATGGCCTGGGGTATCGGAGCCAACGATGTCGCTAATGCCATGGGAACTTCGGTTGGCTCTAAAGCGTTAACCATTAAGCAGGCGATCATTATCGCCATGGTGTTTGAATTTGCTGGAGCTTATTTGGCTGGTGGTGAAGTAACCTCCACCATACGTAAAGGCATTATTGATGCGTCATATTTTGTTGATAGCCCAGAACTGTTAGTGTTTGGGATGATTTCAGCGTTATTCGCGGCAGCAACCTGGTTATTAGTAGCATCTGTTTTAGGTTGGCCGGTATCAACGACTCATTCGATTGTCGGTGCAATTATCGGCTTTGCTGCGATAGGCGTTAGTCCTGATACTGTGACCTGGAGCAAGGTTGGCGGTATCGTCGGTAGCTGGATCATTACGCCGTTAATTTCCGGTGTTATCGCTTTTGTTATTTTCAACAGTGCGCAAAAATTGATTTTTGATACTGATAAACCGCTTGAGCAGGCAAAACGCTATGTGCCTTTCTATATGTTTTTAGCCGGTTTCGTGTTGTCGTTAGTGACCATCAAAAAAGGGTTAAAACATATTGGCCTTGAAAATGTTAACTTAGGCTTTTATAACTTCGAAATCAAAGGCGCCGGTGGCTATTATCTTGCAACATTCGTCGCAGTGATCGTTGCGCTAATCGGGAAATATTTTATCAGTAAGCTCAAGTTTGATGCTAAAGCTGATAAAAACACTCATTATGCCAATGTTGAAAAAGTTTTTGCGGTATTGATGATAGTGACTGCCTGTTGTATGGCGTTTGCCCATGGCTCTAATGATGTCGCCAATGCGATTGGCCCATTAGCCGCAGTAGTAAGCATAGTTGAACACGGTGGTGAAATTTCCAAAAAAGCGGCGCTTGTCTGGTGGATCTTGCCATTAGGTGGTTTAGGTATTGTTGCTGGCCTTGCGTTGTTTGGTCATCGCGTTATCGCCACTATTGGTAAGGGCATTACTCATTTAACGCCAAGTCGTGGTTTTGCCGCAGAGTTAGCAGCGGCCTGTACCGTAGTGATTGCCTCTGGTGCCGGGTTGCCAATTTCTACGACCCAAACCTTAGTGGGGGCAGTATTAGGTGTTGGTATGGCGCGTGGTATTGCGGCGATTAATTTAGGTGTAGTGAGGAATATTGTCGTTTCCTGGGTGATCACTTTGCCGGTTGGCGCCGGTTTATCGATTGTCTTTTTCTGGATCATGCAGGGCATGTTCAGTTAAATATCACAGCTTATTTAGTTAATAATAAAGGCTATGTTCCCGGTAGTTGTTGCTAGGTAAACAGGCAAGATGCTGCAAGTCCGTCCATGGAAGCTCAACACCCGCATCCATGCGGGTGATGCTTGCCCTTATCGCCATAGCAACCCCCCTTATTTATCAAGGGCTAGATAATAACCACAATTAAAAGGAACATAGCCATAATAAAAAAACCGCTTAACACAAGTTAAGCGGTTTTTATGTACAGGATGTACGGTATAACGCGGGTTTATGGATGAACAAGAGCGTATATGTACAGGATGTACGGTATAACGCGGGTTTATGGATGAACAAGAGCGTATATGTACAGGAGTACGGTCAGTTTTTTGGTTCCAGACAAAAACTAAGTACCTGCATCCGTGCAGGCAATATCGCGAGTTCATGGATAACGATGTTAAGCTTTCGTGGACAGACGTGCAGCGCTTTATTTATCTAGCAACGGCTATCGAGAACATAACCACCTAAAAAAGGGGAAAACGCTGAAGTGATCGTTAAGCGTTTTCTTAAAAGAGCTCGCTGTTAATAAAAATTAATCGGTACGTTTCGTTACTTCAACTAAATGGTAGCCAAATTGTGTTTTAACCGGCCCTTGTATTGTGTTGATATCCGCGGAAAACACCACTTCATCAAATTCCTTGACCATTTGACCACGACCAAATGAACCTAGTGCACCGCCTTGCATTTTTGACGGGCAATTGGAATATTGCTTGGCCAGTTCGCTAAAATCTTCACCGGAAGTAATTCGTTTTTTTAACTCGATACATTCTTGTTTGGTATCAACCAAAATGTGTCTGGCAGATGCCGTGTTCATAGCTTTCCTTACTATTTATTTTGGACTCTATAGCAAAGGTACCCGATTTTTTTCCACTGGAAAAGTCTGAAATTGTTATTTTATATATCAAACATTGTATTTTGTACTTAAGTACTATCTTTATGTTTTAATTGATGTTATTTGATATTTTGCCTGTTATGCTTGGTTGGTCGACCTGGGTCGTTATCGGAAATTACTTAGCGGTAAAAAATTTATTTTAAAATTTTTCAAACTATTTGATTGCCACTCACTACTTTATAGATAACAACGAAGTTATACCAATTGAAATCACTATTTAATTCACTTGGTATTTATTAACGAAATTATAGGAAAATGCGTGTTTGAGCGAAGCGACGAAACGCTAGTTAAGCAAGCGCTTAAGGGAAAAAAGTCTGCTTGGATAACCTTAGTCAAACGTTACGAAAAACATTTATATAACTATGCACTGCGTATGGTTAGTCATAGAGAAGATGCAATGGACTTGATGCAGGATGTCTTTGTGGCAGTTTTTCGCAATCTGGAGTCATTTCGTGGTGATGCTCCCTTTAAAGCCTGGCTGTTTAAGATTGCTCATTATCGCTGTATCGAATTTTATCGACGTAAGAAACCGATGCAGTCTTTGGACGATACGCCGGAGCAGGAAGATGTCGACGACAATGATTGCCCTGAACATACTATGGTTTCCGGGCAGCAAGCTGGCGAGATCCACAAAGCGCTGAGGTTGTTACCGATTAATCAAAAAATGGTGGTGGAAATGAAATTTTTTCAACATGCAACCTTTGAAGAAATCGCCTATCAGCTAGGGATTTCTACCAACACGGCAAAGTCGCGCTTATATAGTGCATTGGATAAGTTAAAAAATCATCTGGAGTTGGATTATGTCTAAAAAACAAGATACCGACCTGGCAAACAAGTTTTCCTTATGGTTAGAAAACAGAACCGGCGAGCAACAGGGCTCGATAGAGCAGCAGGACTTTAGTGATGAGTCATTATGGCAGCAGCGCCACGCGGTGGCTGAGCGTTTGGCGCATCATGCGGATGTTGCCGAGCAGGCACAAGTGCCAAACTGGGATCGCGGTGCGGCCTTTAGTGGTGAAAGTGTAAATAGGCAGCGCGGTGATACGCTTGCACTTTCATGGTGGCAGTGGCGCGGTTTACCGGTGGCTTCCATGGCTTTTTCATTCTTGGCAATTGCCATGGTGTTATTAAAGGTTGAGCTTGTGGTGAAATCCGAAGGCATTATGCTCAGTTTTGCCGGTAACAGAGAAGCGATAACCAAACAGCAAGTCGCCCAGTTAGTTGATCAGCGCTTGCAAACTTTTGCCAGTGAACAACAGGTAGTGTTAGCAAACTATGCAGCGGATATTAAGGTCAAGCAGCAGGAAAGTAACTTGCAGTTAGCCAGTTATATTATGGGCGCGTCACGTCAGGAACGGAAAGAAGATATCACTGAATTTATCAAATACATTAATGATCAGCGTGCCGATGAACAGTTTGAGCAAAACATGAAATTCAAGCAACTTGAGCAGGCGATTAAATATCGTAATACCAGGTTCGACAACAGTTTAGCTCTACAGCCTCAGGCCGCAGACTGGACAACCGAGGAGTAATAAAATGAAAAGTATTGTGTCAATAACATCAGGGGTGCTGTTAGCGTTTGCCGGTAGCACGTTTGCCGATAGCTATGATGATATGCATAAGCAGCTAAATATTATGAGTAAGATCATTAAGTCATCTGTTGGTCAAGATCAAGGGCGCAGCCGTTCTAGGATTACCGGAGTTGACAGTGTTTACCTTAAAGGCCAGGGAGTAGTGTTTACTGTGAATTCCAGTTCTCATAATGGCCGTTGGGGTAATTATAACTTTAATTTTACAGTTGCTGATATTCCTGAAATCCCAGTGGTGCCTGAGCTTCCATCTCTGCCTGAAGTTACCGTTGAATTTGACGATATTGATGTCAAAGAAATTAATGAGCAGGTATCCGATGCAATGGAGCTGGCAGCAGAAAGCTATGAGCGTGCGATGGACAGTTTAGACCAGGACAGAGACGCTTATCGTGAATTGAGAGACATGCAACGGGAACTATCCCATCGGGTACGGGATTTAAAACGTGAACAGCGCGATTTGGAGTATCAGTTGCACAGAGCAGATCAAGCGTCGAAAAAAGAACTGCAAACAGAAATCAGTCAGTTAAATGCTAAGCAAAAAGAGCTGGAACAGCAACGCAGTGAGTTAGTTAAACAGACCAGCGAATTTCAAAAGCAGCAACAGCAGAAAAAGCAGCAACAGGAAAAAGAGCGTATTCAATATTATCAACGCCTGACGGCTTCGTTAGTTGAATCCTTCTGTCTATACGGCAATGGCTTAAAAGCAGTACCGAAAAATGAAAATGTTAGTCTGATCATTAAATCCGCAGGTAGCAAAGTGAACAATCGTTATCAAGATGCGATTTATGTTTTTAGCAAAAAGGATATCAGTGATTGTGCCAGCGATAACATCAATGCGGAGCGTTTATTGGCCAAAGGGCAGGGTTATCAGTTTTAAGGGCAACAGTTTCTGGGGAGCTAGCTAGTAAAAAGTCACCTTGATGGTGACTTTTTCTTTCCTACCTGTTGTAGATATTTAATAACTGACGTTATTTTTTGGTGCTACGCTGGAAAAATTTTTATGCTTTTTAACTGCGCTGTATAGTGGGCGCTCATCAAAATAGGATAAAAATAGTTGCAGCTTGTCATTGAAAATTGCAGAAAGTTCGTAAAGTTCATTTTTCTTTCTGGTATTACAACTGCTGTTAACAACTTCTTTTGACTGTTCTCGTTTGAGTTCTAGCGGTGAGGCTTGAGTCAGACTGTTAATTCTTGAGCGGATAAAAAAAGAAGAATTAGCGGTTGTATTATAAGAGACAATTAAATTGCTGTTCGCCATGGTATACGACATTAGTTTACCATTTGCTAACATTTGTTGTTTTACATCAGAGTGGCTTTTTGGGGCGGCATAAACAGAACTACAAATAAGTGCGGCGCTAAAAGCACTGACTAATAAATAAGTGTTCGTTAATTGTTTCATTATCCCGTTCTCAGTTGATAGTCACATCGCATTAACAAATGTAACTAAATTAGTTACATTTTAACGATAAATGTAAAATAGTACGAATGCCAATGATATGGGATAAGCGGTATTATTTATGAGATTAATAGCGGCATTGCATGAAATGTAGCTATTTGTGAATAAATATTCTACATCAATTGATGATGAAATGCCGGAAATCGCCTTAAATCGTTTCCGGCACCAGTTTGTCTCATTCACCCAGTTTAGCTTGTGCTTTAGCCTTTAATCTATATTGATGTAATAGTGGTTCGGTGTAGCCGCTAGGCTGCTGCTCTCCTTTAAATACCAAATCACAAGCCGCCTGAAATGCGCTACTAGTGGCAAAATTGTCACTCATGGCATGATAATTTGTATCCTTGCTGTTTTGCTGATCGACAACCTTCGCCATTTTTTTCAGGCTGGCCAATACTTGTTCTTTGGTGCAGATATGATGCTTAAGCCAGTTCGCCATATGCTGACTGGAAATTCTCAGTGTCGCCCTGTCTTCCATTAAACCGATATTGTTAATATCCGGTACTTTCGAGCAGCCAATACCTTGATCTACCCAACGAACAACATAACCTAAGATCCCTTGTGCGTTATTATCAAGTTCGGCGTTGATCTCTTCATCGCTCCAATCCGTGCTTTTTGCTAATGGGATAGTGAGTAAGGCATCCTGATTAGCTGGGCTACGTTTAGCAATGCGTTTTTGCTGAGCAAAGACATCAACTTGATGGTAATGCAAGGCATGTAGTGTTGCTGCCGTTGGTGATGGTACCCAGGCAGTGTTAGCACCAGCATTGGCATGATCAATTTTCGTCGCTAGCATATTCGCCATCTGATCAGGCACTGGCCACATGCCTTTACCTATTTGTGCTTTGCCGCTAAAGCCACAGGCAAGGCCAATATCGACATTATTATCCTCATAGGCACTGATCCAGGCGGTGTGTTTGATGTCGGCCTTGCGTTCCATCGCTCCTGCTGCCATTGAAGTATGGATTTCATCGCCGGTGCGATCTAAAAAGCCGGTATTGATAAATACCACCCGGTCTCTGGCCTGATAGATGCAGTTTTTCAGGTTGACGCTGGTGCGGCGTTCTTCATCCATTATCCCCATTTTGATAGTGTTTTTTGGCAGTGCTAGCGCTAATTCAACTTGCTCAAATAGCTGGTCGGCAAATGCCACTTCTTCCGGACCATGCATTTTCGGTTTTACTATATAGATAGAACCGGCTCTGCTGTTGGGTAATTGATTTTGCTGGCGGACATCATAAAGAGCAATTAACGAGGTCACCATGGCATCGATAATGCCCTCCGGTACTTGTTCATCTTGCGCGGTTAATATTGCATTATTAGTCATTAAATGGCCGACATTGCGAACAAACATCAGGCTTCGCCCTGGTAGTACTATTGGTTGGTTTGTTGGACTTAAATAGTGACGATCTTCGGCCATAGTGCGGGAGAATGTTTGCCCGCCTTTAGTTACGTTTTCGGTTAATGTTCCCTGTACCAGACCAAGCCAGTTTTTATAGGCCAGTACTTTATCTTCGGCGTCAACGGCGGCAACCGAGTCTTCACAATCCATGATGGTAGTGAGCGCCGATTCTAAAATGATGTCGCAAATTCCCGCCTGATCTTGCAGGCCTATCTGGCTGTTGCTGTCGATGTTTAATTCAAAATGTAAACCATGATGGCTAAATAATAACTGCTCCGGCTGCTGCGGCTTGCCATGATAACCAATGAATTGCGCCGGGTTTTGTAACGTTGCTTGCTGCTCATTGATTAACTGCACGATAAGCTGCTGATCTTTAATTTGGTACTGAGTCGCTAGGTGGTGACTGCCCTGAGTTAACGGTAGATATTTATCAAGAAAATCTCGGCCAAAGGCAATCACTTTTGCGCCCCGTAGCGGATTATAAGCGGAAGATTTTTCAGCACCTGCTGCTTCGTTGATAGCATCTGTACCATATAAGGCGTCGTACAAACTGCCCCAACGAGCATTAACTGCATTAAGGGCAAATCGTGCGTTCATAATAGGCACAACCAGCTGCGGACCTGCCATTTTTGCAAGTTCTTTATCGACATTTTCAGTGCCAATAGTAAAGTCGGAAACTGGCTGAGCTAAATAGCCGATGCCTGTTAAAAACGTTTTATAATCTGTAAAGTTAAAGTCATTGCCCTGGTGCTGGCTATGCCATTGATCAATCTGTTGCTGCAATTTGTCTCGGCTTGCCAATAGTTGTTGATTAATCGGCATCATTTTCTCGATAATTGCCGCGAACTTGTGCCAAAAGTCATCTGAGCTAAGGTTTAAGTCAGGTAATACTTGCTGCTCGATAAATTGATACAAACAGCTGGCAACTTTAAGATTAGCGATATTAATGCGTGGCGACATAGCAGCTCCTTAGGTGGATGTCTGGCAGAAAACTTTCTAGCTGGGTTCTAACTTTTAATAACAGCGAATTTAGGGATAAATATCGCTGCTGACAATAGCCGGTTAGCCATAGTAGGAATTTCAACGCCAATATTTCGTTGATTCTTTAGTTGATAAATTTATTTAACTGTTTGTAATTTAATTATTATTTGGGATTTTTGTTAGTGATTAGCTGCTGGTATTGTTATTAATGATAATTGGTATTCATTAAATTTATTATTTTGTGTTTTTACTAAATCCTGTGAATGTTTGTTGTATAAGATAGCTAGAGTAGCGGTAGATAGAAAATTAAAGAAGGAGCGATAACTGCGGTGATAGTTGCCGATAAAATTAGTGCTAGCGAACTATAGGCGGCGTGTTGGAAGCTTATCTGGCTGATGGTCGCTGTGCCCAGAGCATGGCTGGCGCTACCTATGGCCAAACCTTGAGCCGCGGGTGAATTGACACCAATAAAGTTAAGCCATTTGATTCCCCAAATTGCACCAAATAAACCAGCCAGGATAATGGCAAATGCGGTAATGGCGCTATTGCCATTGAGTTGTTCGGTTAACGCTATGCCTATCGGTGTAGTGATAGATTTAAGTGATAATGACACCGCAATCGCAGGCATTTGTACCAGTAATAGTGTGCTAAGGTAACTGATGCTGATAACGAAAATGGCGCCAACGGATAATACCAGAGTGATCTTTTTCCATTGTCTGCGAATACTGGCGAACTGCTGATAGAGCGGATAGCCAAGGGCAACAACCGCTGGCTCTAACAGCCAACTCAATGCTTGAGTGGATTCTTGATAAAGCGGGTAGTCAATTTTTAGCACAAGTAAACAGCCGATCAATAATAAGATGGTGAGTAACATCGGATTGAGCCACAACTTTTGTGTTTTTACCTGCAGCAAGGCAAAGCCATGATAGGTGCCGATGGTTAGCAGGCAGAAACCGAGTGAGTAGAGCATAAAGATCATATCAGTGATTGGCTGGTTTTTTATGTTCGAACAGTTGAAAAACGATGCCGATCATAGTTAGTAATAAAAATGTCGTGACAAAAGTGATAGCGACCAACACCAGGCCGTGCTGTTTGATCAGTGAATAATGATTAATAATACCGACGCCGGCAGGCACAAAGCACACTCCCATATGACGTAAAGCCCATTGAATGGTCTGTTGCACCTTGTCTGCCCTACATAGCTTAAAATGCAGTAACAGAGTAAAGATGATCATGCCATATAAGCTCGCCGGTAGCCCGGAAAACCAAGCGTATATGCAATGACCTATTGCTACACTAATAGCGATAAATACCAGCGTATAAACAGCGTTTTTCATTAGGGCGTACTAGTTTTTATCATGATCGTTGGCGGTTTCAATCACTAATTGTCTAAACCAGACATGGCTGGCGTCATGATGCAATAATGGGCTCCAGATCATTTTTAACTCGATATCAGGAATGTCAAATGGCGGCTTTAATATTGTATAGTTCGTATCGTCTTTATGCAGCATCGCTGCTTTGGTTGGCAGGGTTGCTACCAGACCATCTTCATAAGCAAGTTGCATGGCGACATGGTAGTTACGGGTAAAAACCTTAATATCACGCTTTTTACCTAGACGGGCTAACGCTTCATCAACCCAGCCGAGTTTTTGTACATCTTTAGGATCCATACCAACGCCGACACCAAAGCCGGTTTTAGAAACCCAAACGTGCTTGCAAGCCAGATAAGTATTGAGATTAAACTTGGTTACTACTCCGTTATCGGCACTGAGCAGGCAGGAAAAGCCATCACGCCAGATGGTTTTTTGATGGAAAGACTGAGGCAACTCATCAAAACGGTTAATTGCCATGTCTATTTTACCTGCTTCAACATCGTGGAAGTTAACATCACTTGGGGTCATGATATCTATGGTGACATTGGGCGCGATGCGATTCACTTTTCTCAATAAGCCTGGCAACAGGGTCGAGGCAGCATAATCACTGGCCATGATGCGAAACACTCTATGGCTGTGCTGTTCGTTAAACTCTTCTTCGCCTTGTAAGGCTTCTTCCAGCTCGAGCAGGATTTTACGGATCACCGGTGATAACGAACGGGCGCGTTCTGTCGGTACCATGCCGTCAGAGGTTCTCACTAAAATAGGATCATTAAATAGCGTTCTTAAGCGTTTGAGACCATTGCTCATTGCCGGCTGAGTAATGTTTAATTGGCTGGCTGCCCGGGTGACATTTTTCTCCCTTAACAATACATCCAGATAAATCAACAGATTAAGATCGATTTTCGATATATTCATATACTAAATACTTTTCATAAAAATGATAAATAAACTATATGTCATTATTTGACGCCGAGATCAAGTAGATTTTAGTCGACCATCTATCGAGTTTATATTTTCTGACTCCTTTTTCATTTTGCTATCTATTTGATTTTTATTAAAATGTGTTTTAATTGATAAGCTTTATTTAGAATATGAATGGTGGTGATAAAAAATATATATTTCATTAATGTTTAACCGCTGGTTTAGTCTTTTTGTTGTTCGCTATGACAACTTAGCAATTCATTTACAAAATTGTTTACGCACCATATGTGCCGGGAGATCAAACAAATGACTAATTATCGCCAACAAATTGAAGATTTAACCACCCAACTGGGATCGCAAAAAACATGGCAAGCGATTAATCCTGAATCCGTTGCTCGCATGCGTATGCAAAACCAGTTTAAAACTGGGCTGGATATAGCGAAATATACTGCAGCTATTATGCGTAAAGACATGGAAACCTACGATCAGGATCCGAGTAAATATACTCAGTCGCTCGGTTGCTGGCATGGTTTTATCGGTCAGCAAAAAATGATTTCCATTAAAAAGCATTTTGAAAATACCGATCGCCGTTACTTGTATTTATCCGGCTGGATGGTGGCGGCACTGCGTTCTGAGTTTGGCCCATTGCCGGATCAGTCAATGCATGAAAAAACCTCGGTTGCCAGCTTGATCAAAGAACTTTATACCTTTTTACGCCAGGCTGATGCTCGCGAACTTGGCGGATTATTTCGTGAACTGGATGCGGCACGTGAGCAAGGCGACCAAGTTAAAGAAGTGGAAGTTCAGGCAAGAATTGACGGCCATGTGACTCATGTCGTGCCTATTATTGCCGATATCGACGCAGGTTTTGGTAATGCTGAAGCAACTTATTTAATGGCAAAACAAATGATTGAAGCCGGTGCCTGCTGTATTCAAATCGAAAACCAGGTGTCGGATGAAAAACAATGTGGTCATCAGGATGGTAAAGTAACAGTACCTCATGAAGACTTTTTAGCGAAAATTAATGCTGTGCGTTACGCCTTTATGGAACTTGGTGTTGATGATGGCGTTATCGTCGCCCGTACTGATTCTCTAGGTGCAGGGTTAACTAAGCAAATAGCGGTCACTAAAACGCCAGGCGATTTAGGCGACCAGTACAATAGCTTCCTTGATTGCGATGAAGTCAGTGAAGCGGACTTAGGCAATGGTGATGTCATTATCAAGCAAAATGGCAAATTGGTACGCCCTAAACGTTTAGCGAGTAATTTGTATCAATTTAAAAAAGGCACAGGGGAAGCACGCTGCGTACTTGATTGTATTACTTCGCTGCAAAATGGAGCGGATTTGATCTGGATTGAAACAGAAAAACCGCATATCGGGCAAATCGGCGGTATGGTCAATGAGATCCGCAAGGTAGTGCCAAATGCCAAGCTGGTTTATAACAATTCGCCATCGTTTAACTGGACATTAAACTTCCGCCAGCAGGTGTTTGATGCCATGGTCGAGGCCGGTGAGGATGTTTCTGCTTTTGAGCGAGACAGGTTAATGAGTGCTGACTATGATAAAACTGAACTGGCAAAGCGTGCTGATGAGAAGATCCGTACCTTCCAGGCCGATGCGGCACAACAGGCGGGTATTTTCCATCATTTAATTACCTTGCCAACTTACCACACAGCGGCACTGTCGACGGATAACCTGGCAAAAGAATACTTTGGCGAGCAAGGGATGCTAGGTTATGTCTTAAATGTTCAGCGCCAGGAAATTCGTCAGGGCATTGCCTGTGTCAAACATCAGAACATGGCAGGTTCTGATATGGGTGACGATCATAAGGAATATTTTGCTGGTGAAGCAGCGCTAAAAGCAGCCGGTAAAGACAATACCATGAACCAGTTTGCTAACATCGCTTAATAATTTTATAGCATCAGAAAAGCAAATATTAAAAAGCGCAACTCCTGAATTTGGAGTTGCGCTTTTTTATTAACCGGGTAAAATACTGTTGTTATATACAGTTTTGAGGCTGGCAATCATCGAGGTTGGATGAATTTTCATCACTTTTATTGTGCCCTCGGCTGATTTAATATAAAACGTTAATTATCACATTTGGTTAATTTAAGGGAAAACAATGGCAGTTGAAAGTCGATTTGTTGTCATCAGACAAGGCGTGGAGGTAAAAACATTTATGGATAAGAAAGCCGCAGACGAATATGACAAGATGTTAGACATGGCTGACAATCTTGCCGAGATGTTTGAAACCGCACCGGTCGAATTATCTGAAGCTATTCGTGAAGAGTTGAGTATTTACCTGGCGAAACACCGAGAAGACGTCTTGATCGCCTTGCAGGCGAAAAAGCCAAAGCCGGTTAAAAAGCCTGTTGCTAAAAAATCTGCTGAAAAGGCAACTGATAACAAGGAAAGTCAGGTCTTAGCCGATAAAACGAATGATGCAGCATAACCCTAATGCCAGCATTAGTTGTTCATTAACAAGATAGAAGATAGTGCTTGATTATCAGTTAGTCAGAAGTGCCCGACGTAAAACTATCGCCATTGAGATTAAATCTAATCGCCTCATTGTTAGAGCGCCTTTTGGTGTCTCTGAAACTTATATCCATCAGCTTGTTGATAATAAAAAGCCATGGATCCTGGCAAAACTACAACTCTCACAGCAAAAATCCGTTAATAATAAAGCTCAGGAAAATCGTCTAGAAGATGGTGGTCAGCTATGGCATCAAGGAAGCAAAAAAAGCCTACGTATTGTCTTTGCTAGAAAAAATAAGGTTAGTGAAGACGATCATGGTATTGAAGTTACGTTAAACCGGCGATATCAAACAGCAGATGCCGAGATTCAAAGTCAAGCCATTAAACGCCAACTGGAATTCTGGTTTCATCAGCAGCTGGAGCAGTTCATTGAAGATAGGTTGCCCCAGTTTGTACAAAGAATAGCACTGACCCCGACTAGCGTTAAAATCAGGCGTTATAAAGCGCGTTGGGGCAGCTGTGATAGCCGGGGTGCCGTGAGTTTTAATTATTTATTGGCCATGGTGCCTGACTGGGTGATTGATTATGTCATCGTCCATGAACTATGTCATTTGAAGCACTTAAACCATAGCCCTGATTTTTGGACTTTGGTTAAACAGCACTTTCCTGAATATCAAACTGCTAAGTACTGGCTTAAGCAGCATCAAGTTTATTTAAGCTGGCCGTGAAATATCTTAAAAATGCGCCATAATAATTAATAAGTTATCGCTACTTTCTCGTTTTTTTGAAAAAAATGTTCTGGGAAAGCTGCGCTGAACTTGTTATGCCAAAGCGGGGGGCTAGTGTCTGTCGCTTATAACGGATGTTGGCATAATAATTGTTTGTTTTAAGTACTGATTATCAAAAAAATATAACAGTGTCAGTTATTTGACTGCAAACTTATTATGAGGAGTTGTTATGAAAATGCGTCGTTACAACTGGAAAATAGCCAGTATTTATTTGCTTTCAGCGATTGCATCAATCGTTGTGATCCAGTACTTGATCATTTTGTAAATCGCTGTAAATCCAGTTTTAAATTAATAAATAGCCTTGTTGGCTGTTTGTTTTTACTTAATGTGGCAGTCAGTTATGCCACAGGGCTTTCTTTTCCGCTAACTTTGATGAGGCGGTTTAACGTTTAAAAAAAAATCAATAATAGGTTAATTAATCATTAACACCCTGGCTATTTTAAGGTAAATTAATAGGATAAAAATAATAATATAGGAATAGCCACTTTATGAGCTCGTCAGTTTTAATTTGTGATGACTCTAACCTAGCACGCAAACAAGTATTGCGGAGTTTACCTGAATCACTGTCTACAAATGCCCAGCTTGCCACGAATGGTGCCGAGGCGCTTGAGTTGTTAAATAAACAACGTTTTGATGTTTTATTTCTCGATTTAACCATGCCTGTGGTTGATGGTGTTGGGGTGCTAGAAGGCATCAAAGATGCGGGAATAGACATCGATGTCTTTGTTATTTCCGCTGATATCCAGCCTGAGATGCAAAATAAAGTATTGCAGTTGGGCGCGAAAGCTTTTTTGCGTAAGCCGGTTCAAATAGATGTTTTAAATAATCACTTGCAAGAATATGGCTTAGTATGAAGCATTTTAACTTAACCGAAGACCAGCAAGATTGCCTGCAAGAAATTATCAATGTCGCCATGGGGCAGGCAAGTGATCAACTTGCTCGTTATCTAGATACCTTTGTCTATTTAAAAGTGCCGAGTATTGAGCAAGTGAGCTCGCAGCATTTAACCGAAGCCTTACATCAGGAAGAGCAAGCGGTAGCAGTAGTGAGTCAGGGCTTTTTTGGTTATGAAGGCATTCGCGGTGAAGCCCTGTTAATGTATCAACCGAAAGATTCTGATCGTTTAGCCGATCTGCTCGGTTATGAGCCGGATGAATTATCGATAGAAGAACAGATCATTGATTTGAGTTCGATTTTAACAACAACATTTTTAAATGTCTTTGCCAGTCAAATCGATAATCAGATGTCTTACAGCGCACCGAGATTATTATCATCAACCACATCGGCGATTTCTGAGCATGTTGAGCAGCAATCGTTTAGCTGGGATGTCGCGTTAAAAGTTAAGATCAGCTATCAGGTAACAGATTATTCATTTAACTGCGATATGATTTTGCTGATCCCTGAGTCTGCGATTGTCAATATCATCACCGTTATTGATCGAATATTGGAAGCCTACTAATGTCAGTAAGTGTTTGTAATATTATCGCTGAACAGTTAAATACTGGGATCCTGGTGGTTGACCTTAATTTCACTATCACAGAGTGGAATCGTTATTTGCAAATTCACGCCAATAAGCGTATCGAACAAGTGATTGGCCGAGTGATTTTTGATGTTTTTCCCGAGCTGCCGCGCAAGTGGTTTGAACGCAAACTATCCAGTGTGGTACAGCTGAGAACTACCAGTTTCTGCTCCTGGGAGCAGCGTCACCATTTGTTTGAGTTACCTCATACCAGGCCGATCACCACAGATAGCCATTTTATGGCACAAAACTGTACCTTTTTACCGATAGAAAATGATGGAGATATCACTCATATTTGTATTTTAATCGAAGATGTTACCGATGTTTGTCATTATCAGTCAAAGCTTAATAAGGCATTGGAAGATTTGGCGAAAGCGAACAAAATCGACGGCTTAACACAAATATATAATCGTAAGCACTGGGAAGAGTGCTTAGCGAAAGAGTTTGCCCGTGCGCGCCGTTATCAGCATGGCTTGGCGTTGATCATGTTCGATTTGGATCATTTTAAACTACTCAATGATACTTATGGTCATCAATGTGGTGATCTAGTGCTGGTACAAACGGCTAAATTGACTCAGTCACTGCTGCGAATTTGCGATCAATTTGGTCGTTATGGCGGAGAAGAGTTTGCCGTGATCTTGCCGGAAACCGATTTAACCGGCGCTATGGATGTTGCCGAGCGCATTCGCATTAGCCTGGAGCAGTTAATCATCGATTATCAGGGCGAGAGTATTAACTTTTCTACCAGTGTTGGGGTCGCTATGCTAACCAATGATGATCAGCGCTATGAAGATTTGATCTCCAACGCCGATATTGCCTTGTATAAAGCCAAAACTTCAGGGCGCAATCAGGTGTGTGCGGCAAAAGAACTGGCAGATTGCCTGGTGAGCTAATCTTTATTCATACAAAAAATTAAATATCTATACATTTTTGTCCAGTGTTTATTCATTAATCATCTAACTCTATGCAAATTTGCCTGTTGACAGAAAATTACATTTAAGGCATTTTAACCCTATGAAAACTATTATTCGTCACACCATTATTATTACCACTACCACCCTCACCGGGATGGTGGTCATTGGCTGACGTGTAAAAGAAAGTATTTTATCAAAGCCCGTGACCATAAAGGTTCCGGGCTTTTTTCGTTTTTAGAGGAAGTAAAAATGCGCGTGTTAAAATTTGGTGGTTCGTCTTTGGCATCGGCTGAACGCTTTGTCCAGGTCGCCAGCATCATCAAGAATAAGAGTGAACAATCTGCGGTTGCGGTTGTGGTATCGGCGCCTCAAGGGGTAACCAACCACTTAGTGGCAATGGCAGAAAACATTTCAGATGAAACAAAATTACAAAATGATCTGCAACATTTTCACCGCGCAATTGAAACCATAATTGACGATTTATCGGCGAGTGTTAGCAACTTTGACGCCCACCATGCCGAGCAGGAACTGGCAAACTGGGAACACCAGCTCGGCCGTTATTTGCAGGGAGCGACCATGCTCTCTTATTGTCCGGATCATATTCGCGCAGTGATCATCAGTATCGGTGAGCGGATGAGTGTCGCGATTCTAGATTCATTACTCAATGCCGGTGCAATCGATGTTTCAGTGATTCAGCCGGAGCTGTTTTTACGTACTAATGATGTTTCCCTTAATGCCTTGGCAGACCTGGTGTTATGCAAGGAAAAGTTTCTCTGCCAATACGATAAGCTAAATCGTGTGGCGTTAATGCCGGGCTTTATTGGAGTTGACAGTCAAGGTCAAGTCACAACGCTTGGTCGTAATGGCTCGGATTATTCCGCAGCGGTACTGGCGGTTTGTGCCCAGGCTGAGTGCTGCGAAATCTGGACCGATGTTAATGGTGTTTATAACGCTGACCCGCGTTTAATTAAAGATGCCAGCTTGTTAGAGTATTTGTCTTATCAGGAAGCGATGGAGTTATCTTATTTTGGTGCCAGTGTTTTGCATCCGAAAACCATCGGGCCAATCGCTCAGTATCATATTCCCTGTTTGATCAAAAATACTGGTGACCCGGAAGCTAAGGGCACTTTGATCGCTAATGAAAATGATCAGCAAAAACAGGTAAAAGCAATTTCTAACCTCGATGACTTGACCATGGTCAATGTCTCAGGGCCTGGAATGAAAGGCATGGTCGGTATGGCGAGCCGGGTATTTGCTACCATGAGCCGGGAAAATATTTCCATTGTCTTGATCAGTCAGTCGTCGAGCGAATATTGCATCAGTTTTTGTATCTATTCAGCCGATGCCAAGCTGGCAGAGCAGAGTCTTAAGCAGGAATTTGAACTTGAATTGCTAAATGGTTTGCTCGAGCCGATTGATTTACAACATGATTTATCAATTGTCTCGCTGGTCGGTGATGGCATGCATCATCAACAAGGGGTTGCCGCGAAGTTCTTCAGCTCGCTTGCTCAGGCTCGGGTTAATGTCGTGGCGATTGCCCAGGATTCCTCAGAGCGTAGTATTTCTGTGGTGATTGAAAAACGTAAATGTACAGATGCACTGAAAGTCAGTCACCAAAACTTCTTCTCACATAAACCAACGATTGATGTTTTTCTGGTTGGCTGTGGTGTAGTCGGTAGCGAGTTGATAGCACAAATTGCCCGTCAACAACCTAAGTTAAGAGAGCAGAATATTTCATTAAGAGTGTACGGTATTGCCAATAGCCAAGGCATGGTGCTTGATTCAGAAGGTATCGATTTAGAAAACTGGCGCCAGCGTTTGGGTCAGGATGCGGTTGAGGTAACTGCTGATAATATCAAGGCATTCGTGCGAGAAAATCATTTGATTAACCCGGTACTGGTGGATTCTACTTCTAATGAACAACTGGCGATGAGTTATGTTGACTTTATTGAGCAAGGTTTTCATGTGGTAACGCCAAATAAAAAGGCGAATACTGACTCATGGGAGTATTATCAGGCGATCCGTCAGGCAACGCAGCAAACTAATCGTCGTTTTCTTTATGAAACAACTGTTGGCGCGGGCTTACCGGTTATCGATACGCTGCAAAGTTTAATTAAAGCTGGTGATGAATTATTACAATTTGAAGGTATTTTATCCGGATCGCTGTCTTATATTTTTGGTAAGCTGGAACAAGGCATGAGTCTGTCACAGGCGACGGCGATTGCGAAAGAAAATGGCTTTACCGAGCCGGATCCGCGTGATGATTTAAGTGGTATGGATGTTGCCCGTAAATTATTGATCATGGCGCGTGAAGCGGGAATGCCGCTAGAATTATCGGATATTCAAATTGATTCCGTACTGCCTGATGATTTTGATGCCAGTGGTGATGTTGTAAGTTTTATGGAAAATCTCACTCAACTTGATGCGGCGTTTGCCGAGCGAGTTGAGCAGGCACAAGCCGAAGGTAAAGTATTGCGTTATATCGGCACTATTAATAATGGAAAATGTCAGGTGTCGATTGAAGCTGTTGGCCGAGAGCATCCTTTGTGCAGTATTAAAGAGGGTGAGAATGCCTTAGCGATTCACAGCCGTTATTATCAGCCGCTACCTTTTGTTTTACGTGGTTATGGCGCTGGGGCAGCAGTGACTGCTGCCGGGGTCTTTGGTGATTTATTAAGAACATTGGCTTGGGAGCAACAGCACTAATGGTAAACAGCAGTAAAAAAGTTTCGGTATTTGCGCCGGCTTCTATCGGTAACGTCAGTGTTGGTTTCGATATTTTAGGGCTTGCGGTTAAACCAATTGATGGCACATTGTTGGGTGATGTCGTTTCCGTTGAAGCAAGTAGCCAAAATGAGCTTATCGTGGTTGGTGAGTTTGCCAGTAAACTGCCAGGCGCGCCGACAGATAATATTGTCTGGCATTGTTTGCAGTTGTTTAATCACAAGTTACAGACGAGTGATTTAGCGATACAACAGGTAAAAATGACGCTGGAAAAGAAAATGCCGGTTGGTAGTGGCTTAGGCTCCAGTGCCTGCTCTGTGGTGGCGGCACTTGAGGCGTTAAATGTCTATTATCAGGAGAATTATCAAACCGGTTTTGATAAAGCAAGTATGCTGCGGATGATGGGGGAAATGGAAGCGCAAATCAGCGGCAGTCTGCATTATGATAATGTCGCGCCTTGCTATTATGGCGGCATGCAATTAATGGTGCCGGATACTGAGGTGATCACCCGCCAGTTGCCGCAATTTGATGATTGCTTTTATGTCATGGCCTATCCCGGCATTGAAGTGTCGACCAAAGCGGCACGTGAGGTGTTACCCGCACAATATTCCAGATCAGATGTCATTCGCTTTGCTCAGAATCTGGCAACTTTTGTCGATGCCTGTCACCGTCATGATAAACAGCAGGCATTTGCTGTGCTAACTGATGTTATAGCCGAACCCTATCGTAAGCATTTGCTGCCGGGCTTTGAGCAGGCATGTCAGTATCTACAAGGTGAGGGCTGTTTAGCGGTCGGTATTTCCGGCTCTGGGCCGACATTGTTTTGTGTCACAGATGATCAGCAACAGGCGAACAAATTTGCCAATTGGTTAACAGAAAATTATCTACAACAGTCAACGACAGGCGAAAATTGTGGTTTTGTCCATGTCTGTCGGGTTGATGAACAAGGCGCAGGCCAAATCGCGCAATAAGTTGAGTTAGGAAATAAATTGAGTTAGGAAGAGCTAAGTGAAATTTTATAATTTAAAAGAAAATGATGAGCAGGTCAGTTTTGCTGGCGCGGTAAAACAAGGGTTAGGACGTAACCAAGGGTTATTTTTCCCACAAGAAATTCCACAATTTGATGATATTGAACAGCTTTTGGCGATGCCGTTTGTTGAGCGCAGCGTTAAGGTGTTACACCCCTTTGTCAGTGAAGATTTAACTGAGCAGCAGTTAGCGGAGATTGTTACCGATGCCTTTAACTTTCCGGCACAAATTCAACCGATCAACGAAAGCCGTGCAATTTTAGAATTGTTTCATGGCCCGACGTTGGCGTTTAAAGATTTTGGTGCTCGTTTTATGGCGCGTTGTCTTCAGGCTTTTAGTGCGGATAAAAAGATCACTATTTTAACTGCAACTTCAGGTGATACCGGCGCAGCGGTTGCTCACGCGTTTCACGGTATTGAGAATATCCGGGTCGTGATTTTATACCCGAAAGGCAAGATCAGCTTATTGCAGGAAAAGATGTTTACTACCTTGGGCGGTAATATTGAAACCATTGCCGTTGACGGCGATTTTGATGATTGTCAGGCTTTAGTGAAGCAGTCATTTGACGATCAGCTGCTAAAAGATACTATCGGTTTAAATTCAGCAAACTCCATTAATATCAGCCGTTTATTAGCACAGGTTTGCTATTACTTTGAAGCGGCTGCCCAGCTTTATCGTCAGCAGGGCAAAGCTGGATTGGAAAATCTGGTGTTTTCAGTACCAAGTGGTAATTTTGGTAATTTAACTGCCGGTTTATTTGCTAAAGCCATGGGCTTACCGATCAAACGTTTTATTGCCGCCACCAATGCCAATGATACTGTGCCACGTTATTTGCAAACCGGCGAGTGGTCACCAAACGAAACAGTGGCAACCATGTCAAATGCCATGGATGTCAGTAATCCTAACAACTGGCCGCGGGTAGAACATATGCTTAAAGCGGGTCTGGTCGATAAAGATTGCGTTAGCTCAGTATCAATTGATGAAGAGCAAACCCAAATGACGATGATCGCCATTGCCAAACTTGGCTATATTACCGAACCTCATGCCGCAGTCGCTTATAAAGCGTTGCAGTATAACGCCAGTGACGATGAATTTGGCGTGTTTTTAGGCACGGCACATCCGGCAAAATTTAAAGAGGTAGTAGAAAGCACGTTAGGACAACCCATTGCCTTGCCAAAAGAGTTGGCTGATTGTGCGACTGAGTCAATTTTATCCGTCGATAAGAGTAACGAATTTAGTGAACTACGTGCTTATTTATTAGCAAATGTATAATTCGATGTTTTATCACGCGAAATAACTCAGGTAAACTAAGGGCAATGTTAATCATTGCCCTTTTTTATGAATGATATAAAGCCGCATTGGCAGCAACTAATCAATCAGCAACAACAGCAAGCTTACTTTCAACATTTAACCCAAGAAATTGAGCAGCAGCGTCAGCAAGGGGAAGTGATTTTTCCGCAACCTGACGATGTCTTTAACGCCTTTCGCTTTTGTGATTTGCCGGATATTAAACTGGTGATCTTAGGGCAAGACCCTTATCACGGCACAGGAAGTGTCGATCAGCCGCAGGCACATGGCTTAGCGTTTTCGGTGAATTTTGGCATTAAAGTTCCGCCGTCACTGGTGAATATCTATAAAGAACTCAGTACCGATATTGAAGGCTTTACCCCGCCTAATCACGGCAATTTAACCGCCTGGGCGCAGCAGGGGGTGCTATTGCTTAATACTGTACTGACGGTCAAACAGGGGGAGGCGCATTCTCATGCCAAACTCGGCTGGCAGCAATTTACCGAGCAGGTGATCGCTAAATTAAGTGCAGAAAATACCGGCTGTGTTTTTATCTTATGGGGCAGTCATGCGCAGAGTAAAGTTAAGCTGATCAATGCCAATAAACACTGTGTGCTAACTGGCTCGCATCCGTCGCCATTATCTGCCTATCGCGGCTTTTTTGGTAGTCGGCCGTTTTCAAAGGCCAATGCCTGGCTGACTAAGCAGCAAAAAACGCCAATTGACTGGCAGTTAATCGATCAGGAGTCAGTAGTTCAACATCAGCTATTTAGCTAAATTTTTTCGTGATATAGCGTTATTTAAAATTATTTTTTAATTCCGTACCAACCAGTAATGGATAAAGATAAAATTATTTGATAATTGAGTTTTATAGAATTAATTTTGCAAATTGTTTGTCTTTTATGGTTTTTTATTGCGATAATTTGGCTAATAATTAGAATAAAGTTATTCTGATTTTTGTGTTAGATTTGCCATGTCATTAGAAAACTACTTTTTACCTTTTCGCCGTCAGGTGATAGGTAACGATTTAAGCCATATAATTAACGGTGAACAACGCCCTATTGTTTACGCCGACTGGACCGCCAGTGGCCGCTTGTATCAGCCTATTGAAGATTATCTGGCTAAAGTGTTAGGGCCATTTGTCGCTAATACTCATACCGAGACTAACCTCACCGGCAGTGCGATGACTCATGCCTACCATGAAGCGCAGCAAGTGATCAAAAAGCATGTTAATGCCTGTCAAAATGATGTCTTGATCACCGCGGAGAGCGGCATGACAGGAGTGATCAATAAATTTCAACGGATTTTAGGTTTACGTATTCCTGAGCGCATGCAAAACCAGGTACATTTTGATGAAAGTGAGCGTCCTGTGGTGTTTATCACGCATATGGAGCATCATTCTAACCAGACATCATGGTACGAATGTGATGTCACTTTAGAAATAGTCAAACCTGATGAGCACGGCTTACCTTCGCTGAGCCATTTAGCCGAGTTGCTGGAACAATATCAGCATCGTCAATTGAAAATCGGTTCATTTTCTGCCTGCTCTAATGTGACCGGGGTGAAAACTCCTTATTATCAGCTGGCGGAAATCATGCATCAATACGGCGGTTTGTGCTTTGTTGATTTCGCCTGCTCGGCACCTTATGTCAATATCGATATGCATCCGGCGAATTCTAAGCAGGCGCTGGATGCTATTTTCTTTTCACCTCATAAGTTTTTAGGCGGTCCTGGCAGCTCAGGCGTCTTGGTGTTTAATAAAACGCTGTATAAAAACCGGGTGCCGGATCATCCAGGCGGCGGCACGGTAACTTGGACGAATCCCTGGGGTGAGCATAGCTTTTTTCATGATATTGAACTGAGGGAAGACGGCGGTACTCCTGGCTTTTTACAATGTATTCGCACTGCGCTGGCAATTAAGCTCAAAGATGCCATGGGGGTTGAAAATATCGAGCAAAGGGAAAAGGAAATTACCGAGTATGTGATGTCGCAATTGGCAGACAATGATCAGGTAGTGATGCTGGAGCCGAATATCAAAGATCGCCTGGCGATCGTTTCCTTCTATGTTAAAGGCGCTCACCATAACTTAATCGTACGTTTGTTAAACGACAGGTTTGGTATACAAACTCGCGGCGGCTGCTCTTGTGCCGGAACTTATGGCCATATACTGCTCAACGTTGATCACGATACTTCGTCAAAAATTACCGAAAAGATCGATTCAGGGGATTTTGCCGAAAAGCCGGGTTGGATCAGGGCATCGTTTCACCCAACGATGACGGATAAGGAAGTGGCGTTTATTGTTGATGCCATTAATCAGGTGACGGCAAATCTCGATAACTGGGGTAAAGACTATCGTTTTAATCCGGCAACTGGTGATTTTGAACACCTGAAACTCAAAGTAGAATTTCCACAACTGGCGCAGTTTGAACCTTTAGGCATGCCGGAGGAGATTAAAGGCACAACCTCCTTGTTACAGCGAATTTTTGGTTAGCAGTTTGCGAACATCTATTTTGATTAGTATTGCTAGTCGAAATAGATGATCATCTCGGCGGCGCTGCAATGGCAGTCGTTAGCGCAAATCGGGCACATATAACCTTGTTTTGAATGCTCGTTCCACTTATCCGGATGCTGTTTAACTAGCTGGCCGTTGCATTTGGTGAAATATTTAACCGCACTATTGCCCGGGCTTTGCATCCACAGATGACTGACACCGGCGCTTGCCCCTTGTTGTTTAATTGCTTCAATTGACAGTTTTAATAATTGACTGCCAATACCATAGCCGCGATACGTTTCGTCTACCGTATTACACTTAAAGTAACAGACATTGTCTGCTGGTTGTTGCCATAGTTCAGGGCTACACCATTTATCGATATGCCACTGTTGCGCAGCATAGGTTAAGCGAAAACCGACCAGTTTATCCTTATCATAAGCAACATAACTGGCATTAATGTCATTTTTAATCCCTTGCTGAACCCATTGTTTGATATTCTCCTGATCAATATAGCCCTCGCCGTGCACTAAAGTGCCTAAGGCGATCACTTGGTCATAATCCTTTTCTTCTATATTGCGGTAAATAATCTCAGATTTCATTCGGTTATTGTTGGCTATTAAGACATTTGTTGGTAGTTTAACATCGAAAAAAATTATAAGGCAAAAAGATGTACGATCCCTTACACGATAAATCACCGGGCTGTGGTGAAACTTATCCGACGAGTTACTGGGCACAGACTTCAGGCGCAGCACCAGAGCATGATCTGGCTATTTCGCAAGATATCGATGTTGATGTTGCGATTATCGGCGCCGGTTATACCGGGCTATCCTGTGCATTACATTTAGCGCGTAATTATGACATTAAAGCGACAGTGCTTGAGGCAAACCAAACCGCCTGGGGCTGTAGCGGTCGTAATGCCGGTTTTATTTTAAAGTCGTCCGGCCGAAAATCTTACTCGCAGATGCAAAAGCAATGGGGCGAGCAAGTGATGCGCGGCATTTACGATGAAATGTCAGCTGGGGTCGATACCGTCAATCAATTAATTGCAGAAGGAATTGACTGTCAGCCGCAACAGCCCGGTTATATCAAGGTTGCACATAAAGCGAATAAGCTTAAAGAACTGGTGGATTTAGCAAAATTACAGCAGCAAATGTTTGGCTATGATGTTGAGGTATTAACGCGCGATGAGTTGCATCAGCAATATATGGCTGATCAAAATGCTTATGGTGCGATCCGCTATCAAGACGGCTACGGTATTAATCCGTTAAAACTTGCCTGGGGCTATCAGAAATTGACGCGTCAGGCAGGGGCAAAAGTACATTGTGCATCGCCGGTCATTGACTGGCAAAGTAGCGGCAGTAAACATCATCTGGTTACGCCAAACGGCACTGTGAGTGCGCAAAAAGTGGTGATTGCCACTAATGGCTATACTCCGAAAGGCTTTCATCCATTGGTGACTAACCGAACCTTGCCGGTATTGTCTCAGGTGATAGTGACCGAGACATTAACCGAACAGCAGCTTGCCGCCTGTAATTTCCTCAGCTCGAACGTGGTAATGGATACCAGAGCGTTAAAATATTATTACCGTAAGTTACCGGATAATCGTATTTTATTTGGCGGCCGCGGCGCGATTACTGGTAAAAGCGCAGAAGATCCTTATTATGCCAATCGTTTGCTTGCGGTGCTTAAAACCAGCTTTCCGGCGTTGCAAACAATTAATATTGCTTATGCCTGGTCGGGCTGGATTTGCATGGCACTGGATGATTTGCCGCATATTTATCAAAATCAGCAAAAAGATGTGTTTTATAGTATGGGCTATTGCGGCTCTGGCGTGTCGTTCTCGGTGCAGGCGGGTAAACGGTTAGCGGATAAGGTTGCTGAAGCTACGGTACCCGATTTGCCGCTGTATAACCGTGCTTTGCCTAAGTTTCCGTTAGCGCCGCTAAGACGGGTCGGACAATGGGGCTATTTCCATTACGGTAAAATTAAAGACACCTGGTTTTAGAGCTTGTTGAACTCAGCATAATTTTCTGGCTAATAAATTAACAGTAAATCATGCTGAGTCGCGGTATTAATTTAATGGCTATGTTCCTCTTAATTGTGGTAATCCATTGATAAACAAAGATGTTGCTATGGTAATAAGAGCAAGCATCACCAGCATGGATGCTGGTGATGAGCTTCCATGGAAGACTCGCAGCGTTTTGCTTGTTTACCTAGCAACAATTACCGGGAACATAGCCAGTTTAATACTAATTCAGCATTAATTTAATACTAACGTTTTGCGGACATAAGTTGTTGGTAAAGTGTTAGGCGTATCTATTGTGATAGTTAACGTCGCATTTTCGCTGTCGCCACCTTCAGGGTTAGTAATAATAAAATCCATTGCTCTAAAACCTGAGACTGAGGTATTCCCTATTGTAATTGAGCTAGTACCAGTTAACTCACCTTTGTCTAGCGTTATCTCGACCGTGGTGCCAAACGGCATGGTTTGCATCGCGCTATCTGCGAACCTGAATTTGAGAGCAAGCGACTTTCCATCGCTAATACTTGGTAGTGGGTTGTCAATCTCTTTAATATTGTCAACATAAGTGGTTATTTGCGTACTGCTTGAAAGTATATAAATAGGGTCGTCCCCATCAGACATTATGAGCTCTAGCGATTTTCTTAATGTGGCCTGTTTGACATTGCTGTCACACTTGCTGCCCTGGCACTGAGGACCATTAAAGTAGCCATCTGCTGTATCGTGAACGCCATTGTTGTTGTCATCAATAAATTTGGTTTCAACAGCATCTTTTATGCCATTGGCATTATCATCTCGCCATGCTTCGCTCATATCTACAAAGCCTGATGATTGCGGTGAGTGCCTTGTCCAACCGGCATCAACCCATTGATTAGTGATGGCATTACCATCAGCATCATCAAAGACATTATTACCATTGGTATCAAAAAATGTTTCATGGCCAATTGCGGTAGCTAAAATGGTTGAACGATGATCCGCCAGGTAAGGTTCTGTTGCCGTCCAGGTAACACTGCAGCTTCCGGAGACAGTTGTGCAGCTTGGCTCTATTGAGCCGCCTTCAGAGGAAAAATTAACTGTAGTACCGTCTGGCACCGGGTTGTTAAAACTATCAGCCAGCCAAACCGCAATTTCTGATTCTGTTCCTACATAGCTTGCCTCAGGGTTTCGGATTGAAGCGGCCATGGTCATTGAGGTTTGTTCAGGCAAGCCAGTATTAATTGAAAGTGAGTTAGACTGGCTATAGACAGTGATAATATCGTCATCTAGAGTCATTTTTGCTGTAGCATTCACCCTGACAACAGCTGGTACTGTACCTGATTTGACCTGAGTAGTAATTTGCCCCTGGCTGTTAGTAAAACCTGAGGTTTGGCTTAAGGTTACGCCACCAACATCAGTATCTACAGAAAATGTCACCTCTTGTTGTGCCAATGGGTTTCCCTGCGCACTTTTTACTAAAAAAGTCACCGTCGATGTTTCCTGGCCGCCACTGCCTTGTATGGCGATTTGTTCAGGTTCAGAGGAGATAAATTCAATCGAGCCTAATCGGTCGCCTGAAATATCTATGGTGGTGGTGGCGCTGTTATCTACGCCATTAGTGGTGACTGAGGCGATAATAACATCTTCAGTGCCAGTAGAGCCCGCGCAACTAATATCTTCAAAGGTTGCTCGGGCAACCCCTTTGATACTCAACACCGAGAGATCAATATTAGCTTTGCCATTGGCTACACAGTTAGAGGTGAAATTTACTGTGGTTGGGGCATTTATTCGTTGAGTGTTCGGATCCACCAGATCAACGGATAAACCAATAGTACCACCGGCACTGATATTATTGCTATTTGTCGATAATTTTATTTCACCCTCAATAAACTGATTGTTGTCATTAAAGTAGCCGATGCGAACATCATCAATGACATCACTATTACTCGGCAGTATTTGGTAATTGAGTCGGTTAGTGATGCTGTTATCTTGTGCCGCTGTCGCGGTGATCGCTCCCGCGCCGAGTAGTTCGGTGCCATTGATATCTATGCCAGACAGTGAAGTTGTCGCTTTACCGCTGCTATTGGTTAACACCGTTTTATTAAAGTTGATGTTATCCGCTAAAATGCCGACATCAGCGGTTAAGTTAATCAGTTCATTGACAATGGGCTGACCGTCTTTATCGAGCAGCGTCATGGCTATTTGTGCTAACTCATCCGCTTTAAATTGACTGGTTGATATGCCATTAACCGACATCGAAAGCGCTAAAGAGGGAGCGCCGGTTTCTACAACCTCTTGAATAAATTCATAATCTTTTTCTGAAGATAGGCTATCTGCGGTCGCGACTAAGGTACCGGCACCAAGTGCTGACTCACCGTTATTGATGCTGAGCTCTGCAACGCCCTGAGCGTCGGTTAATTTGGAATCGCTGTTTAATTGCCCTAAATCTGTCACTACATTGACGCGTTTATTGGCGATGGCGCGATTTGCGCTGTCGGTAACTTTGACTTGTACGGTAATAACCTGATCAGCGTTAAAACTGTTTGTGGCATTACTTGCTTCATCGAGCAGGGTGATAGCAATATTACCGGCTACTGCAGATTCACTACTGGTCTGAGGGTTGTCACCCGAACTGCCATTACAGCCACTTAGGGTGAAAGTTAACACTGTAGCAAGCAGTATAAGCAATTTATTCATAAGGCATTCCTAAACAGGATTTTTATTATTTGGTTTTATGATAAAAGCGAGCCCGTTAAAAGTCTAATGCTATCCGCTGCTTATCATGGCTTTTTCTCAGCGTTATAGGTCGACCCGGTTGAGTGTTTGCCCTTGTTTGAAAGCGGCAATGTTTTCGCCGACAAGGTCTAATAACCGCTGTTGAGCCTCAATACTGGCCCAGGCAATATGGCCGGTGATAGCTAAGTTGGCGGGCTGAGCCTCTAATAATGGATGATTGGCATTCGGCGGTTCTTCACTTAAGACATCCAGTATCGCATAGGCGATTTCACCTTGCTGGAGTGCGATTAATAAATCTTGCTCGTTAACTAAAGCGCCGCGGGCGGTATTGATCAATACCGCGCTGGGTTTCATCACCTTAAGAACTTGCGCGTTGATCAGCTGTTCGGTCTCTGGCGTTTGCGGGCAGTGCAGGCTTAAAATATCGGCTTGGCGTATCACTTCGTTAAAAGCAATTCTGCCGTTGCGCACCGTTTTTGCATCAGGGCGTTCACTGACCAATACTCGCATGCCAAACACCTTGGCTATTTTTGCTACCGCCTGGCCTAAGCTGCCATAACCAACGATACCGAGGTTTTTTCCCGCTAGTTCGATACTGCCGTTGCCGTGTAGGCAAAAACTGGAAGACTGCTGCCACAAGCCATTTCTAACATTATTTATGTGGTGCGTTGGTTGACTAAAATAATTTAACAACTGAGCAAAAACATATTGGGCAACTGATTGTTTGGCGTAACCGGAAACGTTAGTGACGGCAATCTTATGAGCCTTGGCTGAGGCGAGATCGATATTATTAATGCCGGTAGCGCTGATGCAAATGAGTTTCAGCTCAGGCAGCTGTGCTAATATTTCACTGTCTAATACCACCTTGTTGGTGATCAAAACCTCGACACCCTGGCACCTTGAAACTATATCTTCTGGCTGGGTTTCGTTATAGCATTTTAGCTCAGTGAGTGGTGATATGAGCTGGGTTAATGACACTTGAGACGAGAAGGTTTGTTTGTCTAAAAATACTGCTTTCATTAACCCTAACCTTATATTTTTGTTGTGTGATTTTTAGCCGGGTCGACCATCTTGACGGGCACTGACCAGCATAGGTGCATAATGATACACAAATAAGCCGAACGAGATATACCATAATCCTCCGCTGATATGGTAAAAGGTCATCGCAGATTCTGGTATCAGGCTAGGTAAAATACTGCGAACAAGTGCCGCGATAAAAATTAATAGGAATGCCAGCGACATAGATTTAGGCGGCTGGAGCATACGACCGGTGTGACCTAAGGAAACGCGGGAAATCATCGCAAGAATTATTCCTGCCATGCCTCCAACGGTAAGTAAGTGCCAACTATGACTACTGGTGATACTATCGGTAAAATAGCTCAGACCAACTAGCAACATACCAAATGCCAGGCAAATAATGGATAAATGCAATGACCAGAGTAATGGCACCTTAAATGTGATCCACGGACGCCATCTTAGCATGCGGATTAACTGTAATACCGCAGCCACCAGCATCATGCCACCCAGGACTGAAAGCTCGGTTTTTACTAGCGGATGAAATAGCAAATACAGGGCAATTAGTGCGATAGAGCCGTTTGTGGCTTTATCTAACCAGGGAATAGGGCTAGCTTTTGGTGTTTGGGTGCCGTTGGCGGTAAACATAGGGGTTACCCGGCCTGCCATTACTGACATTAAAAAACTGATCAACATCACACCACTATAGCCTGCTAATTGAATAGAAATATTCGATGAAGGTGAAGCTGCGAGATACATTTGAATATTTATAATTGTTAATAACAGCAATAACGGTACAAAGAACAAGTTACGGTACTGTTTGATTGCAATAATTGGTCGACCTAAAAATATCGCCACCGCTGGGAAAAATGCCAGATCGATAACCATAGAAGCGGTTTGCCCCAAGAGTTCAGGCATTAATAATACAATACGTGCGCAGAGCCAGAGCAGTACTAAAAACAGCAGGGATTTATTCTGTATGCCCCTGACCCCGGTCCAGTTTTGCACTGCGGTCAGCAGAAAGCCTGCGATAATCGCACCGGCAAAACCAAACATCATTTCATGCAAATGCCACCAGTAACCACCGCCAAACGGTGTAAACTTGAGGTTACCTTGGAGAATTGCCAACCAAAGCATAATGGCGATGATTGCGAATACGGCGCCAAATAAGAAAAATGGTCGAAAGCCTAATCTGAGCAGAGGAAAAACCTGCTGCTCTTTTTTAAGATCGGTGATCTGCATCATAAGAGTGAACTTCTTTTAACTATTAACCTTGCCCAGTATAAAGGCTTACTCAATGTTTGCTATGCGCTAAATCAAATAATTACTATTAATCTACACTAGTTAACCGGTTGTTCCAGTTCATAGATAGCATCGCCGAGCTGTTCTACACGTTCGTTGATCAGTTGCTGGGCATCAAACAGGCCGCGGTTATAAAAATAACCGCCAATTTGTTCGGTAAAGAAATCAAGCAAAAAGTCGGCATCAAACTGGCCTATGTCCTGATCGAGTTCGCGGTCAAAATACTGCTGAATTTTAGTGATTATTTGTGCTTTTTCTTGTGGAGAGAATTTTATTGTCGCCATTTTTTGACTATTTCTATTGTGATTATCGGTTGGTATTATACCAATTGAAATTAATTCTTGCTGAATGATCAAATATTTAATTCACTTGGTATTTTTTACCCTATACTCAGAAAACTGGCTGTAATAATTGAATGATATGAAAAAGAAGTTATTGGCATTGTGGCATACCGACTGTGAATTTTGTCGTAAGATGCGTTTGATTCTGTTGTGGTTAGTTTTGATGCTAATTGCCGATGCCCTTTGGTTTCATTTGCTATTTTAATCAGGAGTCGAACATGGGATACCGCTGGATAGATTCGCAGGAGCTAGCAATAGAACTCATGGAAAAACACCCGGACGTTGATCCTTTTAAGCTACATTTTACTGAATTACGGCAATGGATTTTGGCATTGGATAGTTTTGATGACGATCCTGCTCATTGCGGTGAACGAGTGTTAGAAGCAATTCAGCTCGCCTGGATGGCGGAAATGGATTGAATGTCAGACAATCTGTTTTAACTATTTGCTATCTTAGCAATTTTTTACAATTTTTTGCTTTAACTAAGCTTGCCATCTATTTTGTTGTTTGACTATCTATTATACTAATGGCAATTAATTTGATGAATTTTCGCTATTCATTGTATTTATCCTAATATTAGCTACTAACCAATAATTAAAGTCATTATGCCAAAGTCGACAAATCGTCCGTTATATATACCTTATGCTGGCCCCAGCCTGCTTGAAACTCCCTTGCTCAACAAAGGCAGCGCATTTACTAAACAAGAGCGTATCAGTTTTAATCTCACCGGTTTATTGCCGCCAAGTTATGAAACCATTGAAGAGCAGGCCGATCGCTGTTATCGCCAGTTTAGTAGTTTTCATACCAACTTAAACAAGCACATCTACTTACGGGCGATTCAGGATAATAATGAAACTCTGTATCATAAACTGGTGCAAGATCATCTCGAAGAGATGATGCCTATCATCTATACGCCAACGGTTGGTGATGCCTGTGAGCAATTTTCCGATATTTATCGCAGTAATCGCGGCCTGTTTATTGCCTATGATGAACGTGAACAGATCGATGATATTTTACGTAATGCCACGAAAAATAAAGTAAAAGTGATAGTTGTCACCGACGGTGAGCGTATTTTAGGCCTGGGGGATCAGGGCATAGGCGGCATGGGGATTCCGATTGGTAAACTGGCGTTATACACCGCCTGTGGTGGTATCAGCCCGGCCTATTGTTTACCAGTAATGCTTGATGTTGGTACTAATAACGAGAAATTGCTTAATGACCCTATGTATATGGGGCTACGTCGTAAACGCATTAATCAGGCGGAATATGATGAGTTTGTCGATATGTTTATCACTGCGGTTAAGCGTCGCTGGCCACATGTGATGTTGCAATTTGAAGATTTTGCCCAGCCAAATGCCACGCCTCTGCTAACCCGTTATCGCGACCAAATTTGCTGTTTTAACGATGATATTCAGGGCACGGCGTCGGTAACCGTAGGTACTCTATTAGCGGCGTGTCGCTCGAAAGGTAAAAAACTCTCTGAACAAAAAGTCACCTTCGTAGGGGCAGGTTCTGCGGGCTGTGGTATCGCCGAGCAGATTATTGCCCAAATGATCAGTGAAGGCATATCGCCTGAGCAGGCGCGTAGTCAGGTTTTTATGGTTGATCGTTATGGCTTGTTAACTCAAGGCATGACGGAATTGCGGGATTTTCAGCAAAAACTGATGCAAAAGTCTTCAGCGTTAACTGACTGGCAAATCAGTGGTGACTATGCTTCATTATTGGAGGTGATTGAAAATGCCAAACCGGATATTTTAATCGGTGTTTCGGGGGTCTCTGGTTTGTTTACTGAAAAAGTGGTCAAAACGATGAAAGCCAACTGTCAATTGCCGATTATTTTCCCGTTAAGTAACCCGGTCAGGCAAGTAGAAGCAACCCCTGAGCAAGTGATTCATTGGACCGAAGGCCAGGCGATTGTTGCGACCGGCAGCCCGTTTGAGCCAGTTGAACACAATGGTAAGCTATATCCAATCGCGCAATGTAATAACAGCTATGTTTTCCCTGGCCTTGGTTTAGGAGCAGTGGCTGCGAATATCAATCGAATCACCGATGAAATGTTAATGGTCGCCAGTAAAACTTTAGCCGAAGCATCACCACTGGCAAACAATGGGGAAGGGGAATTACTCCCGCCATTAACGGAAATTGCCAACTTAAGTAAGAAGATTGCATTTGCTGTTGCGCAAGTGGCGTTTGAGCAAGGGCATGCCTTGCAAATTGATGAAGATAACTTGCGTGCTAAAATTGAACGCAATTTCTGGCGCCCAACCTATCGCAGTTATAAACGTGTCAGTGTTTAAATACCAAGCATAAAATATCTGCAATAAAAACCATAAGGTTTTTTATTGCAGATTTATAACAGTAGGCATTTAGCTGTGATTAGTCTATAATCGCGCCCAAAATTTTTAACCTGATTTATTCATATTTATTAATAGGGGCTTATTATGGCTATCGAACGTACGTTTTCTATCGTAAAACCAGATGCTGTGGCAAAAAATGTTATCGGTCAAATCTACAACCGTTTTGAAACTGCTGGTTTAAAAATCATCGCGTCAAAAATGGTTCATTTATCAAAAGAGCAAGCGGAAGGTTTCTACGCTGAGCACAGCGAGCGTCCTTTCTTTGGTGCTTTAGTTGAATTTATGACTTCAGGCCCGGTAATGGTGCAAGTATTAGAAGGCGAAAACGCTGTTCTTAAAAACCGTGAAATCATGGGCGCTACTAACCCGGCTGAAGCATTAGCTGGTACGTTACGTGCTGACTACGCTAACTCTATCGACGAAAATGCAGTTCACGGCAGCGACGCTTTAGAATCAGCGGCGCGTGAGATTGCTTATTTCTTCTCAGATGAAGAGATTTGCCCACGCACTCGTTAATTCAATTTTAATCTGCGCAAAGTTTATGATTTCGGCGTCGACTTTACTCACGTATTAACATACGCTCCGTGATGTCTCCTTGAATTCATTGCATTTGCTTTGATTAAACTTTGAATTAAATGTTGTCAGAAGGATTTTACTGATTTTCGGTAAAATCCTTTTCTGTGTTTAATAACTTGTGTTTTAGTAAGCTTATAACTCTGTTAATTGTGGTTATTAATTTAGCTCATTGACAGGGAAAGATGTTGCTTTAGTAATAAAAGCAAGCATCGCCAGCATGGAGGCTGGCGTTGAGCATCCAGGGAGGCTTACTGCGTCTTGCTTGTTTACTTAGCAACGGCTATCGAACCTTATTATTGGTGTTTTGTCACTAACTGTTAATCTTGTTTGGCCTCTTGTTTGAGCAGATTAACATTTATTGATAATGCTATTTAAATTGTCTGCTTAGCTTAAAAAGTGTACAATTTGCGCCCTTGAAATTTTGTGCTGTTGAGAAATTTTCTTCATGACTGATGTTACCGAAGTAGTCGCGCCGTCTGCGACTAAAAAAGTGAACTTATTAAATTTTGATCATCAATCGATGCGTGAGTATTTTGCCTCGATTGGCGAAAAGCCGTTTCGTGCCGATCAAATCATGAAATGGATCTATCACTTTGGTTACTCAGATTTTGAACTGATGACTAACCTCAACAAAAAATTGCGGGAAAAACTACAGCGCAACGCCGAGATCAAGGCGCCGGAGATCTCGCAAAAGCAGGTGTCATCCGACGGCACTATTAAATATGCGCTTAAGCTTGAAGGTGGTCAGGAAGTGGAAACTGTCTGGATCCCGGAAAATGATCGTGCAACCTTATGTGTTTCTTCCCAAGTCGGTTGTGCACTGGAATGTACTTTTTGCTCAACCGCGCAGCAGGGCTTTAACCGTAACTTGTCGATGGCAGAAATTATTGGTCAGGTTTGGCGTGTTGCCAATGATATCGGTGCCACTCGTATTGCCGGTAAGCGTCCAATCACTAATATCGTGATGATGGGCATGGGTGAGCCGCTGCTGAATATGAAAAATCTGATCCCGGCACTAGATACCATGCTTAACGATTTAGGCTATGGCCTGTCGAAACGTCGCGTTACTGTCAGTACCTCAGGTGTCGTGCCGGCGCTCGATATGCTAAAAGAGAAAATTGATTGTGCGTTGGCGATTTCTGTACATGCACCAAACAATGAGCTGCGTGATGAACTGGTACCGTTAAATAAAAAATACCCGTTGGAAGAGTTTTTACAAGCGGCAGGGCGTTATATCGACGGCTCGAAAGCCAATAAACAAGCGACAATCGAATATGTTATGCTGGATCATGTCA
Organism: uncultured Thalassotalea sp.; assembly: GCA_964620605.1. GTDB lineage: Bacteria > Pseudomonadota > Gammaproteobacteria > Enterobacterales > Alteromonadaceae > Thalassotalea_E. Next base: position 10,997 of record CAZUHQ010000004.1, on the reverse strand, counting down.
ATGACAGCACAGAGCAGGCGCATCAGCTGGCTCACGCGTTAAAAGACTTGCCAAGTAAGATTAACCTGATCCCGTTTAACCCTTATCCAGGGTCACCTTATAAACGTTCCAGTAATTCTCGTATTGATCGTTTTGATAAAGTGTTGCAATCTTATGGACTTACTGTGATCACTCGTCGTACTCGCGGTGATGATATCGACGCCGCCTGTGGTCAGCTGGCGGGGGATGTTCTAGACCGCACTAAACGTACCGCAGCCAATGCGGAAAAAAAACAGGTGAAAGCTGAACAAATTTCAGTAAAAATAGTCTGATAGTGTACAAATAAAGAGTGACGTCAGTAATTTATGGAAAAATATAACCAGTTTATTCTCAGCTGCTGTTTAGCAATCGCCGTTTCTGGCTGTGTCACCCAAACCTTTGAGAACGATAAAACCACGCCTGTGGTGCAAAATGAGTCCAGTAATAATGAAATCGCCATGACTCGGATTTCATTGGGACTTGGCTATTTAAAAATGGGCAATACCGCACAGGCCAAGCTAAATCTGGAAAAAGCCAAACGTTATGCCCCTAAATTAGTGCAAGTACATACTGCGTTTGCCCATTATTATGACAGTGTCGGCGAACCAGAACAGGCAATATCAGCTTATAAGAAAGCATTGTCATTAAAGTCAGATGATGCCGATACCCTAAATAATTATGGTGTATTCTTATGTAAACAAGGGCGATATGACGAAGCGGAGCAGCAAACTTTAAAAGCGATTGCCGTGCCCAGTTATATCCTAGTGTCGCAAAGTTATGAAAATCTCGCCTTGTGCCAGCTTAAAGCTAATCACTTTCAAAAAGCCGAAGCCTATTTGGAAAAAGCGATTTTACACAGTCCGAGTAATGCTTCCTCGTTGTTGAATATGGTTAAGTTGCAATACGCCAAAGGCGACTACCAAACGGCTGAAGTTTTTTTAAAGCGTTATGAAAAAGCCACACGACGTTTTTCAGCAGACTCTTTGGCATTAGCCTATAAAGTCTTTGCCCAGCAAGGTAAGCTTAAGCTGGCAAAAAGCTATGCCAGTATGCTGGTTAAAATGTTTGCAACCTCCTATCAGGCGAAACAATACTTGTTAAATGGCCTGAGAGAAATTGAAGCAGATCACCTGGCGCAGCGATATCAGCTGGCTCAGCAGGGCAGTAAACCGAAAAAAACAAAGCGCACGGTGAAATTATCACCTAAAACAGAACTTTTAACTGCCGATATTGCCGAGCAATTACATCCGCAAACCAATCATTTGGCTGTTAAGCAACAGGCAAAGGTTCCTGAAGAACAGCCAACCAAGTTGAAACAAGCTGGCAGTGAAAGCGCCGATAAAGTGTTGGAAAATAACGCCTCTGAAGCCGAATCAAGCGTTACTGTGCCAATTCATGTCGTGGTCAAAGGCGACAGCTTATATTCTATTTCCAAGAAATATAATATTCATATGAAAGCGATTGAACGTTGGAACGGTATCAAACGCTCCAATGTGTTAAAAATAGGTGATGTGATTTACCTGGCAAACCCGAAAAAACTAGCAAAATCTTAAGGCGACAACTAGATGAGTAAAGAGAATACAGTAACAGATTTGCCAGAAGACATCGAAGTGGTTGGCCCGGGGCAGATGCTAGTGGAAGCGAGGGAAAAACTCGGATTTAGCCAGCAACAGGTAGCGGATAAATTAAATTTTCGCGCTACTTTAGTGAAAGAAATCGAACAGGATATTTTTGATAAAACCTTACCTGATACTTTCAATCGTGGCTATTTAAAAAACTACGCTAAACTGGTGAATATTTCGATTGATGAAGTGTTGGCCAGTTATGAAATGCTTAATGTTGCCGAACAACAAGGCGCTGAAATGCAAAGCTTTTCCAAGGAAACACAAAAGCAGGCAGAAAGCAATCGCATTATCTGGCTCAGCTATTTCATTTTGGCGCTGTTGGTGGGGGCAACTATTGTCTGGTGGTTGCAGGATGCGAAACAAAATCAGTTGTCGTCAAAGACTCCCGCTGCTCAGGTAAAACCGTCAGCACAAAAGCAGAACGCAACTGCTGTTCAAGCTGATAATCAAGAGCCAGGAGTCAAAAATCAACAAACCGTTAATGCACCAGTAAACGAGAATTCAGTTGCTGATCTCCAGGTTGCTGACGCACAGCCCAAAGCGCTTGATACTTCGGCAGTTGAAGCAGAAGGGCAAGTGCAGGAATTAGCGCAATCGAATGCCGATAATCAAGGTCATAATCAAGCTCATAGTGCCGAGCAAGCAGTCACAGAGAAAATTACAGCTGACAGCAACGAGCAGGCGACTGACTTTGGCCCAATAGAAAGCGTGCAGTTTACTTTTTCCGGTGATTGCTGGGTAAATATCTATGATGCTACCGGCGAGCGTATTGCCTGGGGCATTAAAAAAGCTGGCTATGTGATGAACATCACAGGACAGGCCCCCTTTACTATTACTTTGGGTAAGCCGGAATTAGTCAGCATTTTATTTGAGCAGCAAGCGGTTGATATGTCACAGTTCAGCCGAGGTAATATTGCTAAATTCAGCTTACCGATTGAATAATCCGTTTCGATACTATTTTGAGTTATTATGTTTAAAGAATCTCCGATAATCCGCAGAAAATCTCGACAAATCATGGTGGGTAATGTCCCAGTGGGTGGCGATGCGCCGATCACTGTGCAGTCGATGACCAACACCTTAACCACGGATGTTGAGGCGACGGTTGCTCAAATTAAATCATTGGAAGCGGTCGGCGCAGATATCGTTCGGGTCAGCGTGCCGACCATGGATGCCGCCGAGGCATTTAAAGTGATCAAACAGCAAGTCAATGTACCGTTAGTGACAGATATTCATTTTGATTATCGTATTGCGTTGAAAGTGGCGGAATATGGCGCGGATTGTTTGCGGATTAATCCTGGTAATATCGGCCGGGAAGATAGGGTGCGTGCGGTTGTCGAATGTGCCAGAGATAACAATATTCCGATTCGCATCGGGGTGAATGGCGGCTCACTGGAAAAAGATATCCAGGAAAAATATACTGAGCCAACACCTGAGGCCTTGCTGGAATCTGCGATGCGTCATGTCGATATTTTAGACAGGTTAAATTTTAATGAATTTAAGGTCAGTGTTAAAGCTTCGGATGTTTTTCTCGCTGTTGGCTCTTATCGCTTACTGGCAAAACAAATCGATAATCCACTGCACTTGGGGATTACTGAAGCCGGTGGTTTGCGCTCGGGCTCAGTAAAATCTTCTGTCGGTTTGGGGATGTTACTGGCCGAAGGTATAGGTGATACTTTGCGAGTCTCCCTGGCGGCAGACCCGGTAGAAGAAATTAAAGTCGGTTTCGATATTTTAAAATCACTGAAACTGCGCAGCCGCGGCATTAATTTTATCGCCTGTCCAAGCTGTTCGCGTCAGGAATTTGATGTTATTAATACCGTTAACCAGCTTGAGCAAAGGGTCGAAGATATTCTCACACCGATGGACGTCTCCATTATTGGCTGTATCGTTAATGGTCCGGGAGAAGCGACAGTTTCCGATCTTGGCCTGACCGGCAGCAGCAGAAAAAGCGGTTTCTACCTGGACGGCGTTCGTCAAAAAGAGCGCTTTGATAACAATGATTTAGTCAATCAGCTGGAACAGCGTATCAGAGCCAAGGCGGCAATGCTGGATCAGGCAAACAAGATAGATATTCAAGAAATCGACTAACAACTTTCAGTCGCACATCAGGTGAGTTTACGTTTGTCAGTAAACTGCCTATAATGCGCGCTTTAATTTTAATTTTCTGTGAGAGAACACTTAGGTGAGTAAAACAATTCAGGCAATTAGAGGGATGAACGATTGTTTACCTTCTGAAACTAATATCTGGCAAATGGTTGAGTCAGTGCTGCGCCGTGTCGCCAGCAATTACGGCTTTGCTGAAATTCGTATGCCGATTGTTGAATCTACCGCCTTGTTCAAACGTTCTATCGGTGAAGTCACTGACATCGTTGAAAAGGAAATGTACACCTTTGACGATCGCAATGGTGATAGCTTAACCTTGCGTCCAGAAGGCACTGCTTCTTGTGTGCGTGCCGGTAATCAGCACGGCCTGTTATATAACCAGGAGCAACGCTTGTGGTATATGGGGCCGATGTTTCGCCATGAGCGTCCGCAAAAAGGCCGCTATCGTCAGTTTCACCAATTTGGTGTCGAAGCCTTTGGTATTGCAACACCGGATATCGATGCAGAAGTCATCAGCTTAACCGCGCGTTTGTGGCGGGAATTAGGCATCAGTGAGTATGTAACGTTAGAGTTGAACTCATTAGGCTCAAATGAAGAACGCGCCGAGTATCGTGATGCCTTAGTGGCATTTTTAACTGAAAAGCAAGATCAGTTAGATGAAGACTCAAAACGCCGAATGCATACTAACCCGCTGCGGGTATTAGATAGTAAAAATCCGCAAGTACAGGCGGCACTGAATGGCGCACCGAAATTATCGGATTATTTTGGCGAACAGTCACGCGAGCATTTTGCTGAGCTCTGCCAGCGCTTGGAGGCTGCCGGAATTAACTATGTCATCAATGACAAGCTGGTGCGCGGCCTGGATTATTACAACCGCACTGTTTTTGAATGGGTCACTGATAGCTTAGGGGCTCAGGGCACGGTTTGTGCGGGAGGCCGTTATGACGGCATGGTAGAGCAACTCGGCGGTAAAGCAACACCGGCATTTGGTTTTGCTTTAGGTCTTGAACGTATCGTGTTAATGCTTAGCGACTTGGACAAGGTGAAAAATGTTCGTCCGCAGGTTGATGCCTATGTCATTATGTTAGGCGATGGTGCAGACATTAAAGGCAATGCGTTAGCAGAACAATGGCGAGATCAAATACCGGATATTCGCCTGCAATGCCACTGTGGTGGTGGCAATATGAAGAAACAAATGAAACGTGCAGATAAATCAGGCGCACAAATTGCGCTGATCCTGGGCGAAGATGAAATTGCTCAGCAGCAGGTAACAATCAAGTACTTGCGTGGGCAGCAGGAACAACAAAGTGTGGCATTGGATCAGGTGCCGAGCTTATTAACGACATTAATTAAAGGGTAAACCGTGGCAGATCATCAAACAGAAGAACAACAAGTAGAAGCAATTAAAGCGTTTTGGCAGGCAAATGGTAATGCCATTATTGCCGGGTTAATTATCGGTTTTGGTAGTTTTATCGGCTATGGCTACTATAAAGAAAACAAACTTGAAAGTGAGCTAAATACCTCGGAAGCCTATCAACAAGTGGTTGAGCTTGCAGATAAAGACGGCAAAGCCTATCGTGATGCCGGCGAGCAGTTTATTAATGAAAATGCCGATTCAAGCTACTCTGCATTAACCGCATTAGCCTTAGCGAAAGATGCTGCTGAGCACCAGGACTGGCAACAGGCCGAAAAGTACTTAACCACTGCTATTGAAAAGTCTGCAGATGTTAACATCAAGGCGATTGCTACGGTAAGATTAGCTCGGGTACAAGTGCAGCTGGAACAATACGAGCAAGCGATTGCTACGGCTTCTCAAACTCTACCTGAGTCTTTTAAGGCCAGTGTTGAGGAGATCAAAGGTGATGCGTATCTTAAGCAGGAAAAAAACGAGTTAGCGAGAAACGCTTACCAGGCAGCAATTGAAGCGGCGGGCCAAAATGTACCGCCAGCGCTACAAATGAAGCTTGATGATTTAGCGCAAAATATCGTTTTAGCAAACTAATTTGTCGTTAATCTACACAGCTAGCAGTTAAATTCACTGAGTTGCCCTGAACTTTGGCTAAATTTTTGGTCAAAGAAGTTAACGCAAAAATACTGGAGCCATTAGTGCTTACTTTAATGAATATGAAAATAACAACAACGAATTTTGCTAAACAGTTATTTATTGGCTGTTTATTAACTGGCCTGGTTGCTTGTTCATCTACCGAAGATGAAATAGATGAAACCGAACCGGTTGAATTAACCGAAATTACCCCACAGTTTAAAGCCAAGCTGTTATGGGAAGAAGGTGTCGGTGATGGCGCAGAACATTATTTTTCTCGTTTAAAACCTGTGGTTGCCTACGACAAAGTGTTTACTGCCAGTCGTGAAGGTGATGTTTATGCGTTTGAACTAACAAGTGGCAAAGAAGTATGGCATGTCGACTTGCGTGAAGATAACCCTAATGGCGGTTTCTTTGCCGGTAAAAAATCTGCCTTGCTCAGTGGCGGCCCGGTTGCCGGCATCAATAAAATATTCTTAGGTAGTGAAAATGGCAAAGTCTATGCGCTGGACGCAGAAAACGGTGCACTGAGCTGGCAAGGTAAAATCAAAGGTGAAGTGATTGCTGCGCCTGCTATCGATGCCGGTGCTTTAGTGGTCAACTCTGCTTCCGGCAGGTTAAAAGCATTTAATGCCAGCAATGGTGAAGAGTTGTGGCAAGTCGAACAAGACGTACCACCGCTAACCTTGCGTGGTATTAGTGCGCCAGCGATCACTGCCGGTGGGGTTATCGTTGGCGCAGCTGACGGCACCCTGACAGTGTATATTTTGGAAAATGGTCAGCAGGGCTGGACGACAGAAGTCGGTGAAGCGACAGGCTCAACGGAATTACAGCGTGTTGTTGACATTGACAGTAAGCCATTGATCTACGGCGATAAGGTTTATGCAATCTCATCACGTGGCCATTTAGTGGCGATCGATTTACGTTCCGGGCGCGTTATCTGGAAACGTAAGTACTCTTCTTATCGTCAAATCGCGGTCAGTGGCAACAGCCTGTTTATTACCGATGTCAAAGGTCATGTTTATGCCGTAGATCGTAATAACGGCACTGAAAAATGGAGTCAGCTGTCGCTCACCAACCGTGGTGTTACCGGCGCAGCTGTGGTGAAAAACTACCTGGTCGTTGGCGATTTTGAAGGTTATTTACATTGGTTGGATCAAGAGTCAGGTGACATTGTTGCCCGCTATCAGGTGGATAGCAGTGGTATTCACAGCACGCCAACTGTAGAAAACGATATACTTTATGTACAATCACGAGATGGTGATTTACAAGCGATAGAAACGCCTTAGTCGTTTTTATCAACTACACTAAGAACGGTTCCGCAGTGGTAAAAGCTTCGGAGCCGTTGTTTGTTATTATGCAATTGTTTTATTTTATTTTTTGAGGTCAAGATGCTTCCTGTTGTCGCGCTGGTTGGGCGTCCTAATGTCGGTAAGTCGACGTTATTCAATCGATTAACTCGTAGTAGGAATGCCCTGGTGGCAGATTATCCCGGCTTAACCCGCGATCGTCAGTATGGCCAGGCCGAAGTTGAAGAACATCCATTTATTGTTATCGATACCGGCGGTATTCATGGCGATGAAGAGGGCATTGATGCCTTGATGGCCGAACAATCGCTAATGGCGATTGAAGAAGCGGATGCTGTGCTGTTTTTAGTCGATGCCAGAGCAGGCTTAACCTCAGCTGATCTCGGTATTGCCGATCACTTGCGCAAGCAAAATAAAAAAGTGTTCTTAGTTGCCAATAAAATTGATGGCATAGATGCTGATTCCGCGGTTGCCGAATTTTACCAGCTGGCGCTTGGCGAAGTGCATCAAATTGCCGCCGCTCATGGTCGTGGTGTCACTCAGTTATTAACTCTGGCATTAACGCCACATATCGAAGTCTTAGGGCAGGAACAGCAGGCAGAGCAAGTCAGTGACGATGATAGTGAAGCAATCGATGCCCCTGAAGAAAATGATAAAATTAAACTGGCGATTATCGGTAAACCCAATGTCGGTAAATCGACGCTAACTAACCGTATTCTCGGTGAAGAACGCGTAGTGGTTTACGATATGCCCGGCACTACCCGCGACAGCGTTTATATTCCGATGGAGCGTAATGGCCGTGAATATGTCTTAATTGATACCGCGGGTATTCGTCGCCGTAAAAATGTCACCGATGTTGTTGAAAAGTATTCTGTGATCAAGACCTTGCGGGCGATTGAAGATGCTAATGTCTGTTTATTGATCATTGATGCCCATGAAGGCATTAGCGATCAAGACTTAAGCTTGTTAGGTTTTATTTTAGAAGCCGGTCGCTCCTTAGTGCTGGCGGTCAATAAATGGGATGGCCTGGACGAGCATATTAAAGAAAGGATTAAAACCGAACTGGATCGCCGCTTAGGTTTTATTGATTTTGCCCGCATCCATTTTATTTCAGCACTTCACGGTACAGGTGTCGGCCATTTATATGAGTCGGTAGAAGAAGCTTTTGTCTCGGCGACTAAGCGTATTTCTACATCCATGGTAACTAAAATCTTGGATATGGCGGTATTTGATCATCAGCCGCCGATGCATAATGGCCGCCGAATCAAGTTAAAATATGCCCATGCCGGTGGTTATAACCCGCCGATTATCGTTATTCATGGCAATCAGACAAAGCAGTTGCCTGTGTCTTATAAGCGCTATTTAATGAACTATTATCGCAAGTCATTGAAAGTGATGGGCACGCCGATAAAAATCGAATTCAGAGAAACTGCGAATCCGTTTTCCGGTAAGAAAAAACTCAGTTATACCGAGCAGAAAAAGCTCGCGCGTAAAACCCAAGGTTATAAAAAATCAGAAGACTGAGCGCTTTGGCAGATTGTGTTTCTTGCTGTGCATTCGGCCATCTACAATGCCTATCAAATTGCGGAGATGGCTCTGTTAAGGCTAGTTGATAAAGATTGCAATTTAGTCGTATCTTGACTAGTGTAATGATTATTCATAATAAAAATTAACCGCTTAGTGCGATTTTAGCTATGCCGTCAACCGCAGTGAAAGTAAATACCGCAACCCGTTTGCAACGCAATTTGGCATTAATGCAGGCCGGTTCTACTGTCACTATCGATATTGCCACGCCCGCTGGACAGAAAGGCAAGTTTCGTACTATTTTTGTTGGTTATTTGCCAAAGAAATATGTACTGATCCAGTTTCCTGATGCCAGTAAAATAGGCAAATTCAACCAATTTATTAGCCAGGGAATGGGAGTGACTGTCAGGGGAATTATTGAGCAGGAAGGTGCGGTAGTTGCATTTATCAGCAGCATCAAACAAACCATCCAACTACCATCTAAGATGATAGTATTGGAATTTCCCAAAAACCTTAGCATGCAATGCCTGCGTAAGTCGATACGTATTGAGACTGAGCTCAATGCCAAGGCGAGAATAGAGAAAAAGTTTTGGCAATGTTTGATCACGGATATTTCAATCAATGGCTGTCAGCTGTTGATTGAAAATGGCGAAGAAATTTCTCTCGTAAATGATAAAGCGATTGATCTGGCATTGGATAATAGCGACGAGCTGTATGATTTAAAGCTAGCCGGACAAATCTGTAGTTTAAAATCTTTGGTTAATGGTATTTCACTTGGGGTGAAATTTAATGAAGGTACTAAAAAATCGGTGATTAAATTATTGCACCATGTGATCACCCTTGAGGATTAGCTACCTTACTAGCGATGTTAAGATGGTTTGATATCGATAACTCCAGCGCTAATACGGCCATCTTTTAGTTGAATGCTTAGCGGCTCATTCACTGCAACTTCCTTTACTGAATGAATAATGTTTCCCTGTTGATTTCTAGTGACGCTATAGCCCCGGGCTATAGTTGCCAGCGGGCTGACCAGTTGCAGCTGCTCGATCAGCTGGATAAAGCGCTCCTGTTGGTGGCTTAAATAGTTAGTGCCGGCTGAGCGTAACTGTTTATCCAGCTGTTGATGCTGGCTGGCTAGCCGTTGTAGCTTGTTGGCGGGAGAGGCCGTTTGCAGTCTTTGGCTTAATTGCTTAAGTGGGAATGCCATAAGCTGAGCTTTCAAGCGGATAGCTTTAACTAAGCGCAAACTGAGTTCATCGGCGCGTTGCTGGTGATTTCTAATTATTTGCTCAGGGTGTGCCTGAGCTAGTCGATGAGTCAGGTGTTGAGCATTTTGTCTGGCATGGCGTATTGTGCGCTGTATTTGCTGTTGTAGCTGGTGAGTTAACGATGTCAGACGGTGATAAAGTTCGCTGCAATCCTGTGACACCAGTTCAGCGGCAGCCGACGGGGTTGCCGCCCTGATATCGGCGGCATAATCACTTAACGTGGTATCGATTTCATGACCGACGGCACTGATCACCGGAATTTGGCTATTGAAAACGGCTCTAACGACGGCTTCTTCATTAAATGACCAGAGATCTTCCAGCGAGCCGCCACCACGGCCAACAATTAACACATCACATTCATTTCGCTGATTGGCAGCTGCGATGGCATTGACTAGCTCCTGGCTTGCCAGCTCCCCCTGAACCAGTGCCGGATAGATAATTATGCTGATTGCCGGGTTACGGCGTTTCAGTACTGAAATAATATCTTTAATCGCCGCGCCGCTAGGTGAGGTAACAACGCCTACAGTAGTCGGCGCTGTCGGCAGGGCTTTTTTATGTGCCTGGGCAAACAGGCCTTGAGCATTAAGTGTTTGTTTGAGTTCCTGGTATTGCTGGCGTAACAGGCCTTCGCCGGCATCTTCCATCAGTTCAATAATCAGCTGAAAATCACCACGGGGTTCATAGAGCGAGACTTTTGCTTTGACTAATACTTGCTGGCCGTTCTTCGGTTGTAGCCTGACCCGGCGATTACTGCCTTTAAACATTGCGCATCTGACCTGGGATTTTTGATCTTTTAATGATAAATACCAGTGGCCTGAACTTGTGGCGATGAAATTAGATATTTCACCAGATAACCAAAGATAATTTAGCTCAGTTTCCAGCATAAACCTTACTTTTTTTGTTAGTTCACTTACTTGTAAAATGTGCTGTTGAGCCATAAAAGTTTGTATTTTCAGATGTTAGAGAGAAATTTTGTTCATATTATCGAATTGTCTAGCTAAATAACAGTAACTTTTTTGCCGTTTTATGAAAATTTAAGTTGTTCTTAACAGGCAAAGCGGTTAAAATGCTGCCGCAATATTTCCTCCCTAACCACACCTATTTAGAGAGA